>DASQAE010000462.1:0-1840 GCA_035635915.1 Burkholderiaceae bacterium
CCGATTCGCGGCGAACCGGACCTGCGCCGGACCATGCTGGCATGGCTTGGTGAGGACGTACAGCGGCGGGCCGGGCTGCCGGTGATCGTCGATCAGTTGCTCGAGTTCGCGCCGTGGAGCGCTGATACACCAATGGCGCAAGGACCGCTCGGAATCGCTGCGCCGAGCCGGCACGCACGCATGACGCCGCAACTCCTGCTCATTCCTTGCGTGGGCATCGATAGCATGCGTTATCGCCTGGGCTTCGGCGGCGGTTACTACGACCGCACGCTCGCGATCCTGAACCCGCGCCCGGTGACGGTGGGCATCGCCTTCGAATGCACGCGCGTCAACACGATCAATCCGCAGCCGCATGACATCCGGCTCGACCTGGTGATCACAGAAAGCGGCGTTTTGTAGCGCCGCCGCGACCGACTCAGGTTGCGCGGCTGGGACCGCGCCGCACCTCCTCGTTCAACCACGCGCGGAATGCGGCCACGTGCGCGAGATCTGCCCGCTCGCGATTTTCGATCAGGAAGTAGCAGTAGCCGGTGCGCAGCCGCAGCGTCGGAAACGGCAGCACCAGCTGCCCCGCGGCAACCAGATCATCGAGAAAAGGAGTGCGTCCAAGCACGACGCCTTGGCCGCGGACCGCCGCTTGCACCGACTGGTCGATGAACGTGAAGTAGAGCTTCCCGGCCGTTGGTCGTTGCGCTTCCGGCGGCACATCGGCGAACTCGAACCAGCGGCTCCAGCTGCTGGCAATCGAGGTTGGCATCTGGTTGTCCATTTCGAGCAGAGGCAGCTGCAGCAGGTCGGCCGGCGCATTGATCACCGCGCCGCTGCGCTCCAGAAGGTCCGCGCTGACGGCTGGCGTGATTTCTTCTTCGACCAGCAACAACGCATGCGCAGGCGCCGCTTGCGGACGGCACCAGCGCAACGCAACGTCTATGCCTTCCGCTTCCAGGTCGACCGCACGATCGACGGCGTCGATGCGAATCTCGATCTGCGGGTGCATGCGCTGAAACGCCGCCAGACGCGGTACCAGCCACAGGGATGCAAAGGACGCATACGTGGTGACGGCCACACGCGGGGGTCCGCCGGCGCCGCGAATCTCCTCCACCGTGCGATCGATGGTCGCGAGCGACTGGCGCACCGCCCGCAGCAGCTGGTCGCCGGCGCCGGTCAGCGTCAGGGCGCGCGTCTTGCGCGCAAACAGCTTCTTGCCCACCTGCCTCTCTAGTGCCGCGACCTGGCGACTGATCGACGACTGGGTCAGGTTCAGCTCGGCGGCAGCCAAGGTAAAGCTCAGCAGGCGCCCCGACGCCTCGAAGCCGCGCAAGGCACCGGCCTGGATCGGGCGCTTGCGGACGATACGACGGGGCGGCCGGACGGACATGCGACAACCATAGCAGATCGATGCATGCGTCATGCGCATGCGTATTCTGCAAACGTTTCGTTTGTCGGTGCGGATGCGCGGTCCTCTAATGCAACCTGTCGCGGCAGATCGTCGCGAGGTTGCAGGAGATCCGACATGGACTGGGCAAATACGACGACACGCACCATCGATCTCGGCTACGAGCAGTTGTTGACGTTCGTGGGACGTCCGGGGACTCGGGTTCGCGTTCTTTACGGTTCAATGTGGCTGACCGAAGAAGGCTACGAACAGGATGTTTTTGCTTGCTGCGGCGATGAGGTGATGCTCAAGTCAGGCGGCCTTTCGGTGATCGAAGGCCTCGGTGCGGCGCGAGTGCAAGTCATCGAGCCGGGCTTTCCGCCCGTGCTTGCTTCGATCGCGAAGCAGAGCCGGCGCGTTTGGCAGGGTTTGCGCCCGCGCGTCGGCGTGCGCGACGTGTTCGCA
>DASQAE010000463.1:0-2018 GCA_035635915.1 Burkholderiaceae bacterium
GTTATGGCCGGCAGCGAGTGTTGATGATCGCGGTCGGTGTTTTTGCGCTCGGTTCAGCCGCATGCGGGGCTGCGCAATCGATGCTGCAACTCGTTTGCGCGCGCGCCATGCAAGGGCTGGGCGGCGGCGGACTGATGGTGATGTCGCAGGCGATGATCGGCGAGCTTGTCCCGCCGCGCGAGCGCCCGCGTTTCCAGGGTTATTTCGCGGCCAACTTCACCCTCGCAAGCCTGGCCGGACCTGTGGTCGGCGGCTACGTCGTGAGCCATGCGAGCTGGCGCTGGTTGTTCCTTGTCAATCTGCCGCTGGCGCTGCTGGCGGCTTGGCGCATTCGGCGCTTGCCGACCAGCGAGCCGCAGGCTTCGATCGAGCCGCTTGCCGATGTGCGCGGCCTGCTTTTTTTCGCCGGCGGCGCGGTCTGCTGGCTCCTGTGGCTGAGTTTCGTCGGCCACCGTTTTGCCTGGTGGTCGATCCCGAGTGTTGTGCTGTTCGTCGCTGCATCGGTGTTGACGTGGGCGCTGGTGCGTGAGGAGCGACGTACTGCAGCGCCGTTCTTGCCGGTCGAGCTGTTGCGCGAACCAGGCGCGACAAAGATGGTCGGCGTGATCCTCTGC
Organism: Burkholderiaceae bacterium; assembly: GCA_035635915.1. Lineage (GTDB taxonomy): Bacteria > Pseudomonadota > Gammaproteobacteria > Burkholderiales > Burkholderiaceae_F > JAKANT01. Next base: position 615 of record DASQAE010000463.1, read on the forward strand.
TTCGCGTCGTGCTTTTTCGCCTGCGTCTTTTTCCTGCCGGTGTATCTCCAGCTCGGCGCGGGCGCACAAGCAAAAGAGGCCGGCCTTCTGCTGCTGCCGGTGACGCTCGGCATGGTGATTGGCGCCACCGTGACCGGACGGGTCGTCGCACGCACGGCGCGCCCGACGCCGATGCCGATGTACGGGCTGGCGCTGTCGGCGCTTGCGTTGCTCGGACTCGGGCTGGTCGCGCCCGCCGCGCCGCGCCTGGCCGCGTTGGGACTTGCGGTGGGCATCGGCTTTGGCACCGTCATGCCATGCGCGCAACTGGTCCTGCAGACGCTGGCGGGCCGCGCGCGGCTCGGTGCTGCAGCGGCTACGGTTTCGCTTTCACGCGCGATCGGTGCGGCACTGGGCACGGCGCTGTTTGGGGCATTGGTGTTTGCGCTCCTGCACGGTATCAACCTGGATGCGGCTCTCGGCGCGCGCAGCGCCGCCGACGTGGCGCGTATCGAAAGCGCGTTTCGCACCGGGTTTATCGCAGCCGCGGTGATCGCGGCGCTCGGCGCTGCGATTGCGTCGCGCCTGCCACGGATCCACCTTTAGGCGGCCTCAACCGCCGCTTAGCGCCTGCACGATAAAGACCTGATCGCTTGCAACCAGCGGTCGCGCCAGATCGAATACCTGGTCGCCGTTGACGAAAAAGCGGATGTGCGGCCGCATCCGCTCCTGCTCGGTGATCATGCGAAAGCGGATGCCGGGATAACGCCGGTCGAGATCATCGAGCAAAGCGGCCAGCGTCGCTCCCGTCGCTTCCACGGTTCGCTGCTCGTTCGTGTACGAACGCAGCGGCGAAGGGATCAAAACGTGCATGACGCGCCTACGCCACCTGCGCCGCTTCGACCGCGTAGATCTCCGGCAGGTGGTGTGCCACGCACGCCCAGCGCACGCCCTCGTCGCGGCTGGCCCATAGTTCACCGCTCGTGGTGCCGAAATACAGGCCGACCGGATCCTGCGCGTCCGCAGTCATCGCCTGCCGTTTGACCGTCCACCACGCCTGCTCACGCGGCAATCCCACATCCAGCCGCTGCCAGGTGCCGCCAGCGTTGCGGGTTGTGTAGACCGCGGGCACGCCATCCGGACTCGTACGCGGCCACACCGACGTACCGTCCATGGGGAACACCCACAACCGGTCCGCGTCGCGTGGATGCACGACCATCGGAAAACCGACGTCGCCGACCCGCTTCGGCATCTTGCGACCGACGCGCACCCACTCGTCCGCGGGCCGATCGATGCGATAGATGCCGCAGTGATTCTGCTGATACAGCCGGTCGGGATTGCTCGGGCAGAGCCGCACGCAATGCGGATCGTGAACGGCGATATTGGCCGCATCGAACCCTTCGACCACTTCGAGGCCTTGCACCA
>DASQAE010000464.1:0-2813 GCA_035635915.1 Burkholderiaceae bacterium
GATCGACCGTAACCGATCGACGGGCTGCCTGAGCAGCGCTCCCGCGACGCGCCGCACGCGCTTGCGTTGTGCTTGGTCGGTGATGTATTCGACCGGCGACTTCCCGTCGACACGCGCAAGAAACAGCCCGGGCAACAACGCGGCTGCACGGCGCTCCAGTGTCGCGCGCGGCTCCCAGTCCACCGCTTTCAGGTATGTCTCCGAGAGCGCGTCAAACGCTGCGATGAAAGCGTCGACGGCCGACGTTTTCCACAGACACTTGAGCAGCATGTGGTTCAGGCAGAAGGCGATGTCGAACGCCGGATCGCCCCACCATGCACATTCGGCGTCCAGCAGCACCGGACCATGCGGTCCGATGAGGATGTTCTTCGGACTGACATCGCCGTGCACCAGCGCCACGGTCTGCGAACGCGTCACCTGTACGAGTCGCTCCAGCGCAGCCGCAAGGTCGGGATGGCGCTTTGCGGTGGCGAGCAGATACGGCTCGAGTCGAATGTCGAAGAAGATCGAGTCGGTAGCGAACTGCTGCGCGAGCTCGGGCCGCGCTGCCGAATAGCTGTGGATGTGTGCGAGTACGGCGCCCACCGTGCGCGCCAGCGTCAGATCAACGTGCCCTTCGCGCAACATCTGTTTCCACACCCGATACTCGGACGATGGCAGGTAGCTCATTACGAGCACGCCGAGCAGCGCATGCTGGCCTAGCACGCGCGGCGTGCAACCGCGCTGCGCTTCATTCGCGACCTGCATCCAGCGCGCCTCATACAGGTTGCGCTCGATCGGCGCATGCCAGTCCGCCGCGACACGCAGCTTCGGCAGCGCGCGCTTGGCGCATACGGGTCCCTGCTCGGTATCGATGCGCCAGATATCGGAGGACACGCCTCCGGCCAGCGGCACGCCCGTGAGCCGGCCGGGGCCGGCAAGACCCAACTCGCGCAGCGCCTGCGCGAACTCCGCGGGGACCGCGAGGTCGCTAGCGGTCATAACCGGCTTCGACCAGCTTGACGAGCGCGTGCAGCGTGTGGTTCACGGGTGTCGCAAGGCCCAGCTCGCGGCCACGCCGCGCGACAAAACCGTTCAGGTGGTCGATCTCGCTGGGCTTGCGGCGCACCATGTCCTGCGCCGTCGATGAAAGCTGGCCCGGCATGGCGACCGCGATGCTTTCCATCGCCTTGAGCGAGGGCTCGAGTTGCAGGGCTACGCCCTCGGCCGCCGCCAGCGCCAGCACCTCGCGCACGACGGCGTGCTGGACCTCCCGCACTTCGGGCAGCGCAACGAGTTGCCCGTAAGTCGCCTGCGCCAGCCCTGAGATGGCGTTGTAGGCGCAGTTCACCACGAGCTTCGACCACAGTTCAACCATCACGTCGTCGGACACGGTCACGCTCACCTGCGCGGTGGCGAAAAACGCCGCCAGGTCCCGTAGCGTCGAAGCGACGGCTTCGTTGCGCGCTGCCTCCGCATTCAACGCCCCGATGACCAGATCCCCACGACCGAAGTGCTTCACGGTTCCCGGCTCGGGTATCGCGACGGCAACGTAAACCGCTGCAGGCACCACGATCTGCCGCACGTGCTTCGCGATCGTCGGCGCGTTTTCCACGCCGTTCTGCAAACTCAACACGACCGCGTCGGAATCAAGGTACCCCGCCATCTCGCGCGCCGCCGTTTCGGTGTCGGTCGACTTGACGCAAAAGAGCACCAGGTCCGCTCCGCGCACTGCGGCGATGTCGACGCTGGCACCGACGCGTATCACCTCGATCCGACCCGCCATGTCCAGTCGCAGGCCGTTGCGCTCGATGGCCTGTACGTGCGCGGCCCGACCGATCAGCGTGACCCGATGTCCCGCACGCGCGAGCATGGCGCCGTAGAAACTGCCAACGGCTCCTGCGCCGACGACGGCAACAAAGTGAAAGCGCTGTGTCATGGACGGCATCGTAATGCTCGCTCTGCGTGCGCCCCCCTCACAGCATCAGCTTGATCCCGAACGCTGCCAGCAGCGCTGCGCATGCGCGGTCGATCGGGCGACGCAGCGCGGTGTATCCGCGAATCACGCGCGGCGTCGAGAACAGCCATGCCGCGAGGCCGTACCAGAGGATCGCATCGAAGAGCACGAGTACGACCGCCCCGCCGCGAAGCGACCACGATGCATCGGCCGGGACCAGCAGGACGAAGATGCTGCCGAAATAGGCCAAAGCTTTCGGGTTCAGCATGCTCGTGACGAACCCGCGCAGCAGTGCCTTGTGCGCCGGCTTCGGCACGGCGGGAGGCGCGGTCACCGTCACCGTTGGCTGCGGGCCGGCCCGCGACCGCCAGAGCCGGACCGCAAGGCGCGTGAATGAGCTTCACGCAAACGTGCGCTCTACCGAACCCGCAACATCGAGCCGTGTTAGGTTGATTTTCTCGCTCGCGCGAGGCGCCGCGCCTTTATGTCGCTGATGCGGATGCCCAGCGTCGATCGAGCCATTCGCTGTCGGGAGATGACTCGGAGGAGAACAACCAAAATCGCAAGGGGACTTGTCATGAAGATCACAACGTCGTTCTTCACAGCACCGTTTGTCACAAAAGGGCGTCGACTTTTCCTTGGCACTGTTGCGTCGGCGCTGTTTGCTCTAGCCGGTTCCACGTTCGTCCCGGCCGCGCTCGCGGATGACGATCACGATAACGATCGTGGTCGCGACATGCACTGGGTCGCGAGCTGGGCCACCTCGCCCGCAGCCTCCTTCACCTACGTTGCACCGGTCGTGCAGAACCAGGCGCTTGCTCCCGCGCCGGCAAGGTTCGCCGTGGCCAATATCCAACCCGACCTCGCGTTTCCCTTC
>DASQAE010000465.1:0-6932 GCA_035635915.1 Burkholderiaceae bacterium
CACGATCGTGAAGGTTCGCACCCCGGCCTTCGCGGTCGGATTGCGTTCCCGCTCCACCCCGATCAGCAAGCCGATCGCAAGCGCCGTGAGGAATTGCGGCACGCGCTCCAGACCCTGTTCGGCCAACCAGTCCAGGTTCATGGCCGCGTCCACCGATAGCCGAGGTCTTTTCGGCTACGCGCTCGCGGTGCGCAGCCTTAGCGCATTGCCGACCACCGACACCGAGCTGAAGCTCATCGCCAGCGCCGCGATCAGCGGCGACAGCAACAGGCCGGTCCATGGGAACAGCACGCCTGCTGCGATCGGCACCCCGAGCGCGTTGTAGACGAACGCAAAGGCCAGGTTCTGCCGCATGTTGCGCACAGTCTGTTGCGAGATGGTGCGCGCGCGTGCGATCGCGCGCAGATCGCCCTTGACCAGCGTCACGTGCGCTGCATGCATTGCCACGTCGGTACCTGTGCCCATGGCGATGCCGACGTGGGCCTTGGCCAGCGCGGGTGCATCGTTGATGCCGTCGCCCGCCATCGCGACCCGCCGGCCTTCTGACTGCAAACGCGCCACCAACGCCACCTTGTCCGCGGGTTTGAGTTCGCCGACCACGTCGTCAATACCAAGCCGCCTGGCGATTTCGCGCGCCGTCGTCCAGCCGTCGCCGGTGGCCATGACAACGCGTATGCCATCAGCGCGCAGCGCCGCAAGCGCTTCCGGTGTCGTTGCCTTGATCGGGTCGGAGACGGCGAGCAGCCCGGCGATCGTGCCGTCAACCGCCAGCAGCATCGCGCTGGCGCCGGTTTGCCGCAGTTGCTCCGCCGCGTCGCGCATCGACGACCAGGCAATCCCGTCTTCGTCCATCAGGTTGGTGTTGCCGAGCGCGAGGCGTTTGCCGTCGACCACGCCGCGCACGCCGATGCCGGCGGCGGATTCGAACTGCTCGACCTTGCCGAGCACGAGCTTGCGCGCGCGCGCACCCTCGACGATGGCGTGCGCAAGCGGATGTTCCGATCCCTGGTCGAGGGTTGCAGCGAGACGCAGCACTTCGTCCTCGCTGAAGCCCGGCGCGGCGATCACCCGTTCGAAAGTTGGTTTGCCTTCGGTCAAAGTGCCGGTCTTGTCGACGACCAGTGTGTCGATGGTGCACAACAGTTCGATTGCAGCGGCATCGCGGAACAACACGCCCTGTGTCGCAGCGCGGCCGGTCGCCACCATGATCGACATCGGCGTGGCCAGGCCCAGCGCACACGGACACGCGATGATCAACACGGAAAGCGCATTGATGAGCCCGTAGACCCAGCCGGGTTCCGGGCCAAACAAACCCCACGCCAGGAACGTGAGCGCGGCAACGCTGATCACCGCCAGCACGAACCAGCCCGCGACCACATCGGCAAGCCGCTGCATCGGCGCCCGCGAGCGCTGCGCGGCGGCGACCATCTGCACGATTTGCGCGAGCATCGTGGCGGCGCCGACTTTTTCCGCTCTCATCGTCAGCGCACCGTTGGTGTTGATGGTGGCGCCGATCAGCGGATCACCGGGACGCTTGTCGACCGGCAGCGGCTCGCCGGTGAGCATCGATTCGTCGACCGAGCTGACACCTTCGAGCACCGTGCCGTCAACCGGCACTTTTTCGCCCGGCCGCACGCGCAGCGTGTCGCCGACGTGAACGTGCGCGAGCGGAATGTCCTCTTCCGTTCCGTCCGGCCGGATGCGGCGCGCGGTCTTCGGGGTCAACCCAAGCAGCGCCTTGATGGCAGCCGAGGTCTGCGAACGCGCCTTGAGTTCGAGCATCTGGCCGAGCAACGTCAGCGAGACGATCACGGCCGCCGCTTCGAAATACACACCGATTCGACCGTCGACCGCGAACGAGGCCGGGAACCAGCCCGGCACTGCGGTGGCGGCTACGCTGTAGACAAACGCGGCGCCGGTACCCAGGCCGATCAACGTCCACATGTTCGGGCTGCGATTGACGATCGATTGCGCGCCGCGTGCAAAAAACGGCCATCCAGCCCACAGCACGACCGGTGCCGAAAGCGCCATCTCGATCCAGGATTGCCAGGCCGGTGCAACGATCTGCAGCCGATGCCCAGCCATTGCGAGCGCCGTCACGATGACCGTCAGCGGCAGCGTCCACCAGAAGCGGCGCGAGAAGTCGCGCAACTCGGGATTTTCTTCATCCTCCAGCGATGGCATCGCTGGCTCCAGCGCCATGCCGCAGATCGGGCAATGCCCGGGCGCGTCGCGGATGATTTGCGGGTGCATCGGGCAAGTCCATTGGCCGGCCTGGGCGTGTCCTGCCACCACCGGCGGGGCTGCTGCCTCGGCGTGCTGATGCCCGTCGCCTGCGTGATGCTGGTGGCCCGAGTGGTGCTCGTGGCCTGCGTGGTGCGCGTGGTCACCATGCCCGTGTTCGGCATGGCTGGCGCCGCCGCAGCACGCGTGTTGATGCTCCTGCTGCACTTCGTCAGGGTGGGGTTGGTGGGTCACGTGTTGGGCGTTCTTCATCTCGGGCTCTCTATCAAGGCTGACGGCATGGATGCAGCCTAAGATCCGTACCTGGGTACGGAGTCAAATCTTTCCAGGAGCGTCCATGCAGTCGCAGCCATTGAAGATTGGCAGCCTTGCCAGCGCCGCCGATGTGGGCATCGAAACCATCCGCTATTACCAGCGCCGGCGGTTGCTGGGGCAACCGTCGCGCCCGCTGCGCGGGCAGCGCGTCTATCCGCCCGAATACGTCGAGCGAGTGCGCTTCATCAAACGCGCGCAAGGACTTGGGTTTTCGCTCGATGAGATCGCGGCGCTGCTGAGCCTGGACAGCGGTACCGGTCATGCCCGAGCGCACGCGCTCGCCAGCAAACGCCTGGCCGAGATCGAGGCAAAAATCGCCGATCTCACCGTGATGCGCGAAACGTTGGCCGATCTGGTTCATCGCTGTGAGCACACTCATGGCAAGGTCGCATGTCCGATCATCGCGACTCTGGTCACCGCAGGGCAGGTCGCCGACGCGCGCGGCAAGAGCAGCGTGGGCACAAGGCGGCGCAGCAGCGCGCCGCGAAAGTGAGCATAACGAGAGGCGTATCTTGGCGAACACATTGGGATATCTGGATTTCCGCACGGTACCGGTCGGGATCGATCTATGAACGCGGTCGTGAAAATCGTCGAAGTGGGTCCGCGCGACGGTTTGCAAAACGAAAAGCAGACCGTCACGACTGAAACCAAGCTCGAACTGATCGATCGTCTGGCACAAAGTGGCCTGCGCGTCATCGAAGCGACGGCGTTCGTGTCGCCGAAGTGGGTGCCGCAGATGAGCGACCACGCCGCGGTTTTGCAACGGCTCAAGCGGCGCACAGGCGTGAGCTACCCGGTGCTGGCGCCGAACATGCAGGGGTACGAGGCCGCTATCGCCGCAGGTGCAAGGGAAGTCGCGGTGTTCGCCGCGGCATCGGAGACATTTTCCCAGCGCAATATCAATTGCTCGATCGCCCAGTCGATCGAGCGCTTCAAGCCGATTTTCGCCGCGGCGAAAATTGACGGCATCAAGGTGCGCGCTTACGTGTCCTGCGTCGTCGGCTGTCCCTACGAAGGCGCGATCGATGCCGCGCAGGTAACGAAGGTCGCCGGCGAGCTGTTTGAGCTGGGCAGCTACGAAATCTCGTTGGGCGACACGATCGGCGTCGGCACGCCCGCCACGGTGCTGCAGATGCTTGAGGCGGTTTCACAACGCGTGCCGAAGGAACAACTGGCCGGCCACTATCACGACACCTACGGCATGGCCGCCGCCAACGTGCATGCCTCGTACCAGTTCGGCCTGCGCACCTTCGACAGCTCGGTGAGCGGACTGGGCGGATGTCCTTACGCGCAAGGTGCCTCGGGCAATGTCGCCACCGAGGACGTCGTGTATTTGCTGTCCGGTCTGGGCGCGACCACCGGCATCGATCTCGACAAGCTGATCGACGCGTCGGCCTGGATCTCGGAACGGCTCAAGCGTGAACCGGGCTCCAAGGTGACGCGCGCGCTTCTTGCCAAACGCGCGCAGGCGCGCCGCGGCTGAAACGACTGTGCGGCCGCGCAACCCGAACGCGGGCGGCTACCTGCAGGCAAAACTGTCCGCGCTTTCGACGTCGCCGCCCTTGTAGATCGCCGTGCGCGGGTAGGCGCATAACGGCCGGGTGCGGGTCGCGCTCCAGCTCTGAGGCACTTCCGGGTTGACACCGCCGACGTTGCCGGGTCCGCGGGCGCTCGCGATCACGCGCTCGGGCGGCAGTCCTTGCTCGACCCAGCGCACCAGCGGTGTGAGCAGGTCGAACTGGTCCGTGGCAGGCCCGCCGCTGCAGTGATTCATTCCGGGGACATGAAACAGGCGCGCGAAGGTGCGCGCCTGCGCGAAGTCCTTGTGACCATCCTCGTCGCGGTCGTCGTTGGCGACGCTGACCTGATCGTCGGTCACCTCGGCGTCGTGCCCGGCGGAGTGCCGATGTGAGAATTCGAGTCCTTCGAACCAGCGGGTCGTGTCATTGACCGAGAAAATCGGATCGCTTACGCCGTGATAAACCAGCATGCGTCCGCCGCGGCGTTGCAAGGTGCGCAGATGTTCCGGATCGGGTGGCGTCATGAACTGCATGCCGGACTCGGTATAGGTCTCGTTGGTTGCGAAAATCTGCTGCGCCAATACATTGATGTCCGCGGTTAGAGAAAAAACCGGCGGGATAAACGTTGCCGGATCCACCGGTGGGGTCTTGAACACGAATCCCACTGCGCCTGGATCGAGGATCATCGGCGCGATGAACTCCCAGAACACGGTTCCGCTTGCGCCGTGGCCTGCGTCAAATGGAAAGCTCGAATAAATCGGACGCCCGCTTGCGTCCTTCGGGCCGGCGAAGATGTTGCCGATGGCGGCTTTCTGGCCGGCGGAGAGACACGTTCCGTCGCGTGCGCCAGTGCAGGTGGGAACGTCTCGATCGAGATCAAACACGCGCTGGCAGGCTTTGACGTTCTGTACCAGCCCGTCGGTCAATCCATCGAGCGCGTCGCAGCGTGCGAGCACCTTGTCGGAAACAAGCTGGCGTTCCGCGGGTGTAAACGCACCGGACAGATCGGGCAATCCAGCAAACGGTCCCGCAGGAATCGTTGCATTGGGGACGGCGAATGGCGCGTACTGTTGTGCGCCGTAGATGCTGGCCACGGCCGCCTTGGGCAGGTTGAACCCGGGCGAGCCGACCAGGAACCCGTCGTACTGATCCGCGTAGCGCGCCGCTGCCACCATCGTGTGCCGCCCACCGTTGGAGCAACCGCCGATGTAGGAGAAGGCGGGGCTCTTTCCGTAGGCCGCGTGGATGACGCTTTTTGCCATCGGCGTGAGCTTGCCCACCGCCTGATAGCCGTAGTCCAGCCGCGCCTGCGGATCGATACCGAACGTGGGGTTTTGCGCAGCGTTGTGACCGGCGTCGGAACTGATCACTGCAAAGCCCTGCAGCAGCGCGCTGGTGAGAGGACCGCCGCCGCTGGTGGGTCCTGTGGCCGTCACCACGCTACCGTCGATGCCGCCGTTGGCCTGGTAAAAAAGGCGTCCATTCCACATGAGCGGCAAGCGCATTTCGAATCCGATGGCGTACGTCTTAGCGTCGACCGGACTGACCCGTTCGAACATCTTCCCGCGAAGCAGACAGTGCGCGCCGACGCCTTTGCCCGCCAGCGTCAGCGTGCCTGCCGCGACGCTGGTCGAGGAGGTGAAGCTGGTATTCGGCAGCGACAGCGCAGCAGCCAGCGTTTCGCATGCCTGACTCAGCGTGCCGCCCGGATCCTTGCGCCCGTGCTCAGACGAGCCGTTGTCGGCGCCGAGCGCAACTTCGGTCGGGTCAGGATCGACTCCGCCGCCACATCCGTACAGCGCCAAGGCACAAGCGATCCCGATCGCACGCGGTGTTGGTGGTTGCATGAGGTTTCTCCCTGTGACCCAGCGGTTTACTTATGATTGTGTACAAATAATCTAGGAGCTGGATCGGCAGTTGTCAATGAAAAGCAGCGCCGCATCGCACATATCGATACACGTGCGCAATGAATAGCAAGGCCGCACACCGGTCGTCTCGATGTGGCCGCTGCCGCTCCGTACAATTCGGCGCCTGCCGTCGATTTGTGCGAAAGCGATCCGTTGACGAAACGAGGCTCGACCGAGGCGAGCGGGGCCGTGCTCCCGCGGCACGGACTTGACCAGGCCGCGATGCTGAAGCTGCTCGGCTACAACCTGGCGCAGGCGTCCATCCCGACCAACCATGCGTTCAGGAAACACATCGCGCCGCTTGGCCTGACACAAGTCGAATTCACCGTTCTGATGCTGCTTGCGACCAACGCCAACGTCACGCAATTGCAGCTTGGACGCGCGCTAGGCGCTGCACCCTCGAATCTCACCAATCTGCTGGGGCGCCTGGAGGCAAAACACCTGATCCAGCGCCGGCGCAGCTCTGTCGACGCGCGGGCGCAGACCATCGCGCTGACGCGCAGCGGCGCCGCGCTGGCAAAGCGGGCCGCGGGCTTCTCCGACGGAATGGAGGAGAACCTGCTGCGCCATTTGAGCGAGGGCGAACGCCACATCCTGTTCGAGCTGCTGCAGAAGGTGGCGCGATTCCGTCACGCTTGAGGCGCGCCGCGGTTTTGGCCAACCCGGGTGAGGTCACGCAAAGAAAGAGCGACGCGCGTATCGTCGGCAGGCCGACCATGAGTGAACTCGAGCTCAAATTCCAGGTTCCCGCGGACGTGGTTGCGTCGTTGCGAGCGGAACTGCGCCGGCATCGCGCCCGATCCGTACGCCTGGTGGCGCACTATTACGACACCCCCGACTTTGCACTGGCGCAACGCGGTCTTTCGCTGCGACTGCGCCACGAAGGCCGCAGGTGGGTGCAAACGCTGAAAGCCGAAGGAAGAAGCTCGGTCGAGCGGCTCGAGCA
>DASQAE010000466.1:0-3272 GCA_035635915.1 Burkholderiaceae bacterium
AAGTCCAAGGGCATCGGCATAGCGATCCGGATCGCGGATGGCAACAAACGGGCGCTGCAGGTCGCGACGGTGAACGTGCTGCAGCAACTCGGCGTGTTGCGAGACGACAAATCGCCGCTTGCGAGAAACCTCAGGCCCACGAGCCGCAACTACCGCGGTACCGCGGTTGGAACCATCGAAGCGCGCTTCGAGCTGCCGAAGTTGCATTGATCTCTGTCACTCGGGTGACAATGGCCGCGTCAGGCCAGAGTCAGCAATCGTTTGCCGAGCGGCAACGCTGCCGATGGAAAATTGTCGAATACGCAGCAACGACCACCCGTCGCCCCGGGCGGGTGAACCGTTCCCGCGAGTAGGCTTTTTCCTCCGCGCGGCCGGCGGCTCGTAGTACGGTATCGCCTTTCGCATGGCAAGCGCCCGGCTCGTCACTGCCGCGCCGACGCGGCCTACGACGCCAACTCCCAGGAATGTGGATGTCCCGCTTTCAGACCCTTTTTACGCACGCAGGCTTGGCGCTGGTCGCCTCTGCCGGTCTTGCCGGTTGCAGTCCATCGGCCGCCCCCACCCCGGCTGCACCGCCTGCGCCGCAGGTCAGCGTGCTGACCATCCAAGCGCGCCAGGTAGCGCTGAAGACGGTACTGCCCGGGCGCACGTCACCGACCGTGATCGCGGAGGTGCGGCCGCAGGTCACCGGGTTGGTGCAGGCACGCAACTTCCGCGAAGGTTCGGAGGTCAAGCAAGGCGCCGCGCTCTACCAGATCGAGCCCGCGACCTACCAGGCGGCCCTCGATAGCGCCAAGGCCGCGCTCGCCCGGGCTGAAGCTACCCGCGCCACCGCGCGCCTTAAGGCAGCGCGGATGAAGGAGCTGGTTGCGATCAAGTTCGTGAGCCAGCAGGATTACGACGAGGCCGCCGCAACCGTGCAACAGACCGAGGCTGACGTTGTGGCAGCAACCGCAGCGGTGGAAACCGCGCGCATCAATCTCGGTTACACCAAGGTCACCGCGCCGATCTCAGGCCGTATCGGCAGATCGACCGTCACGTCGGGCGCGTTGGTCACCGCCAATCAGGCGACGGCGCTCGCAACCATCCAGCAACTCAACCCGATCTACGTCGACGTCACGCAATCGAGCGCCGACGTGGTGCGGCTGAAACGCGCGTTCGCCAAGGGCGAGCTGAAAAAAACGCCGGCCAATGCGGCGCGCGTCGCGCTGATGTTCGAAGACGGCACGCCGTATGCACACGAAGGTTCGCTGCAGTTTTCCGACGTGACCGTCGATCAGACCACCGGCGCCATCACGCTGCGCGCGTTGTTCCCGAATCCGCAAGGTGACCTGTTGCCCGGCATGTACGTGCGCGCCGTGATCGAGGAAGGCGTGCGCGAAAGCGCGATCGTGGTCCCACAGCAGGCCGTCACGCGCGACAACAAGGGCGATGCGATCGCGATGGTGGTCGGCGCCGACGGCAAGGTCGAATTGCGCAAGCTGCAGACCGCACGCACGCTCGGAGCCGAGTGGCTGGTCGACGCGGGGTTGCAGGCGGGCGAGCGGGTGATCGTCGAAGGTTTGCAGCGCGCGCGGCCAGGAACGCAGGTGCAGGCGGTCGAGGCACCGGCCACTGCGACTGCACCGGCGCCGACGGCGCCGCCCGCGAACAAAGAGGCGGATTCCAGCGTGAAAGCGCCGAAGTCCTGAGCAGGATCGGCACCCACCCCAACCCTTCCCCGCACCCGGGGGAGGGAACGTAGGAAACATCATGGTTCGCTTCTTCATCGACCGGCCCATCTTCGCGTGGGTCATTGCGCTCGTGATCATGCTGGCCGGCGGCCTATCGATCCTGCGGCTGCCGATCGCCCAGTACCCGAGCATCGCGCCGCCGACGATCACCGTCACCGCAACCTACCCCGGCGCTTCGGCGAAAACGCTCGAGGACACGGTCACGCAGATCATCGAGCAGCGCATGACCGGTCTCGACGGCCTGCGCTACATCACGTCGACCAGCGACGGTGCAGGTTCGGCGACGATCACGCTGACGTTCAACTCCGAGGTCAATCCGGACATCGCGCAAGTCCAGGTGCAGAACAAGCTCAAGCTGGCCGAAGTGCTGTTGCCGCAAGAAGTGCAACAGCAGGGCGTGACGGTCACCAAGTCGGTGCGCAACTTCATCATGGTGGTCGGCTTCTACTCCGACGACGGTTCGATGAATCGGACCGACATCGCCGACTACGTCGCGGCCAACCTGCAGGATCCGCTGAGCCGGGTGCAGGGCGTGGGCGAGCTGACACTGTTCGGTACGCAATACGCAATGCGCGTCTGGCTCGATCCGAACAAGCTCATCAACTACAAGCTCACCACGGGCGACGTGGCGAACGCGATCCGCGCGCAGAACGCGCAGATCTCCGCCGGACAACTTGGCGGCCTGCCGGCGGTGCGCGGCCAGCAACTGAACGCGACCATCACGGCGCAAAGCCGCCTGCAGACACCGGCCCAATTCGAACAGATCGTGCTGCGCACCGCGGAAAGCGGCGCTTCGGTGCGCCTGCGCGATGTGGGGCGGGTCGAGCTCGGCGGCGAGAACTACACCACGGTGTCGTTCTACAACGGCCGGCCCGCATCGGGTCTCGCGGTGCGCCTGGCGACCGGCGCCAACGCGCTCGACACTGGCGACGCGGTCAAGGCCAAGGTCAACGAGCTGTCGAAGTTTTTCCCGCCGGGACTGAAGCACGTCGTTCCTTACGACACCACGCCATTTATCCGCCTCTCGATCCGCGAAGTGGTCAAGACGCTGCTCGAAGCGTTCGTGCTGGTGTTCCTGGTCATGTACCTGTTCCTGCAGAACCTCCGCGCCACGCTGATTCCCGCGATCGCAGTGCCGGTGGTGTTGCTGGGCGCGTTCGGCGCCATGGCGGCGTTCGGTTTTTCGATCAACGTGCTGACGATGTTCGGCCTCGTGCTGGCGATCGGCCTGCTGGTCGACGACGCCATCGTGGTGGTGGAAAACGTAGAACGCGTGATGCATGAGGAGGGCCTGTCGCCGAAGGAAGCGACCAAGAAGTCGATGGGCCAGATCACCGGCGCGCTGGTGGGCATCGCGCTGGTGCTGGCATCGGTCTTCATCCCGATGGCGCTTTTTGGCGGATCGACCGGCGTCATTTACCGCCAGTTCTCGCTGACGCTGGCGTCGTCGATGTTGCTTTCGATCACGGTGGCGCTGATCCTTTCGCCCGCGCTGTGCGCGACGCTGCTCAAGCCGGTGGAAAAGGGCTCGCACGGCAG
>DASQAE010000467.1:0-4294 GCA_035635915.1 Burkholderiaceae bacterium
AACAATGCGGCTCGCTCGTCGTGGCACGGACCGATGATCGCCTGGTGCAGTTGCGCCGCACGGCCGCGGTGGCTCGCGCCCATGGCGTGGCGTGTGACCTGGTCTCGCCTGCAAAGGCCGCAGAGATGTACCCGATCATGCGCACCGACGACCTGAAAGGGGCGGCCTGGTTGCCGGGAGACGGCAAAGCCAATCCAGCCGATCTGACGCTGGCGTTGGCCAAGGGCGCGCGCAACAGCGGCGTGCTCATCTTCGAGGGCATGCGCGTGACCGACGCGCTGCGCATCGATCTCGACGGCCGGCGCAGCATTGGCGGCCTGACATGGCGCGCTCGAGACGGCAGCGAGGGAACGATCGGCGCCGATATCGTCGTGTTGTGCGGCGGCCAATGGTCGCGTGCGCTCGGCCAACAGCTTGGCGTAGCAGTGCCACTGTTCGCATGCGAACACTATTACGTCGTGACGGATCGGATCGAAGGCGTGTTTCGCGACCTGCCCGTCATGCGCGATCCGGATGGCTACGTGTACTTCAAGGAAGAAGTCGGCGGACTGCTGATGGGCGGTTTCGAGCCCGACGCAACGCCGTGGCAACAAAGCGCTCAGCATCGCGGCGGCATCCCGGAAAACTTCGAGTTCCAGTTGCTGCCCGACAACTGGGATGCCTTCGAGATCCTGATGAAAAATGCGATCGAGCGTGTGCCTGCGCTCGAAGAGGCACGGATCAAGCAGTTCTACAACGGGCCGGGGTCGTTCACGGCGGACAACAATTTCATCCTTGGTCCGGCGCCCGGCCTTGCCAACGTGTTCGTAGGCTGTGGCTTCAACTCCACCGGGATCGCGTCGAGCGGCGGCGCAGGCAAGGCGTTGGCCGAATGGATCGTGCAAGGCGAGCCGACGCTCGATCTGTGGCCGGTCGATATCCGCCGCTTCGCGCCATTTAACGCCAACGAAACCTGGTTGCCCGACCGCATCAAGGAGGTGCTCGGGCTGCACTACAAGATGCCATGGCCGAACCGCGAGCTGGAATCGGCACGTCCCTTCAGGCGCTCGCCCCTTTTTCATCTGCTGCGCGATGCGGGCGCGTGTTTCGGCTCGAAGATGGGTTGGGAGCGGCCGAATTTTTTCGCGCCGTCGCCCGCGCATGCGCGCATCGAATACGGCTGGGGTCATCAGAACTGGCATCCGTGGGTAGCGCAGGAGCATCGCGCTTGCCGCGAGAACGTCGCGTTGTTCGACATGAGTTCGTTCGCCAAGCTGCTGGTCAAAGGGCCCGATGCGCGCGGTGCGCTGCAGGTGCTGGTGGGCAACGAAGTGCCGGCAGAGCCGGATCGAACCGTCTACACCGGCATGTTCAATCCGCGGGGTGGTTACGAATCCGACTTCACAGTCACGTGCCTCGCGCCAGACGAGTATCTGATCGTGACCGGATCGGCGCAGGCGGTGCGAGACCGCGACGTGATCGAACGGTCGTTGCTGGCGCTGCCGCAGCGTCCGCGCTGCGAAGTGATCGACAGCACGAACTCGCTCGCTGTGCTGGCCGTGATGGGTCCGTATGCGCGTGAGCTGCTGCAACGAGTGTCGACGGCACGCCTCGATAACACCGCGTTCCCATTCGGCGCGTCGCGACAGATCGACCTCGGCTACGCGACCGTGCGCGCAACCCGGATCACCTACGTCGGTGAGCTTGGTTGGGAGCTATACGTGCCGGTCGAATTTGCAGTCGGCGTTTTTGAGACGCTCTCCGCTGCGGGTACTCAGTTCGGACTCAGAAATGCGGGCTACTACGCGATTGATTCGCTCCGCCTCGAAAAAGGCTATCGCGCCTGGGGTCGCGAACTTTCGCCGGATCTGAACCCGTATGAGGCCGGGCTTGGTTTTGCGGTCAAACTCGACAAGGCGGGTGGTTTTGTCGGGCTCGAAGCGCTTGCGAAGATCAAGCACGAAGGTGTGCGCCGGCGCGTGGTTTCGCTTGTCGTCGACGCTCCGCAGAGCAATCTCTGGGGTAACGAGCTCATTCTGCGCGACGGTGTTCCTGTGGGCTTCGTCACGTCGGCTGCTTTTGGCCATACGCTCGGCAAACCGGTCGCGCTCGGAGTGATAACGCGTTCCGACGGCCTCGCGGATAAGCCGTGGGTCGACGGTGGCGCTTATTCGATCGATCTTGCGGGCGAACGATTCGCTGCCACGGTTTCGCTCGCGGCGCCCTACGATCCCTCGGGCAGGCGGGTTCGCCAGTGATGATGCGATGACACTGAGCGTTGCTCTCGCAGTCTTGTTCGCGGCGCTGCTGCATGCAAGCTGGAATGCGCTCCTCAAAAGCGGCAACGATCCCCTGCTGGACACGGCAGCGATCGTCATCGGGGGTGGCGCCGTCGCGATACCGCTGGTTTTTGTTGTCCCTCTGCCCGCACCGGCGAGCTGGCCTTACATCGGCGCCTCGGCACTGATCCACATCGCGTATTACCTTCTGATGGTCAATGCATATCGCACGGGCGACCTTTCGCTGGTTTATCCGCTCATGCGCGGCAGCGCGCCGCTGATGACGGCGGTGCTCGGCATCGTTCTTCTGCACGAATGGCCTGGTCCGCTCTCGTGGCTGGGTATCGCGCTCATCTCGCTGGGCGTGGTGGCGCTTGCGCTGCGCACGGTCGACCACTCGCCCTCACGCGCAGCGATCGCTTTTGCACTTGCCAACGCGGTGGTGATCGCCGTCTACACGATCATCGACGGCCGCGGGGCAAGACTCGCGCAGGATGCCTGGAGCTACATTTGCTGGCTGTTCGTCGTCGATGCGCTGCCCTTCACACTCCTGGTGGCGTATGCGCGACGAGGGACGTTCATCAAAGCGATGTACGAGCGGCGCTGGCGCGGCCTTGTTGGAGGTAGCTTGTCGGCGGCGGCGTACGCCATCTCGGTCTGGGCGATGACGAAAGCGCCGGTTGCGCTGGTCGCGTCGCTGCGCGAGACCTCGGTGCTTTTCGCCGCGTTGATCGGCACTCGGGTACTGCGTGAGCGGCTGACTCCGCGGCGGTGGGCCGGCGCGTGCGCCATCGTGCTCGGGGCGCTGGCCCTGAAGCTGGCGTGAACAAAAAATGGGCGGCCCCCGAGACCGCCCGTGTGCAGGTAGCGGAAACCGCGTCGTCTACTTGTCCTGGCGGCGGCGCGCCGCAGCGCCCAATCCAAGCAACCCGCCGGCCAGCAACGCAAGCGTGCCCGGCTCCGGCAACGTTGTGACGACCAATCCGACTCGATCGATGCGAAATCCGACTCCGGATCAACCGAATAAAAGTCGAGATACAGGGTCGCGCTCGACCGGTTTCCGAATGCTCCCTTTCCGACGGTCGTGAGCGCCAGGCCCGGCGCGGTGTCGTTCACGACGCCCGCGGCGCGCCGTCACGAACGTAAGGATTCCCGACCGGGCCCGTGCCCACTCAGATCAGTGAAAACACTACCCGGCGGCGCTCATCGGAGAAAAAAAGAGGGCGGCCCCCAGACCGCCCTTTGGCAGGTAGCGCAAGAACCGTTGCGTTATTTGGTCCGGCGGCGGCGCGCCGCGGCGCCCAGACCGAGCAGACTGGCAGCCAGAAGGGTCAGCGTGCCAGGCTCGGGCACACCGGTCACCGACTCGATGTACACGACGAAGTCGTTGAAGTCCTTGTCGCTCTGGTTGTAGCGCAGGTCTTCCCAGGCGAGGATGTAGCTCGACGAACCCCAGGCACCGGCGTTGTTGCCCGGCAGCTTGATGGTGTCACCGTCGCCCTTGAACGCGACCATCTGATCGGCCGCATCGGGATTGCGCGCCGGTTCTGAGTAGAACCTGTTGCCACCGCCGGTGCCGAGGTAGTAGCCGAACGTGTTCTGGGTGAAGTAGCCACTGCCGCTGGTCCACGGCGTAATCCCCGTCACGTTTCCATTGGCATCGCGCTGCAGATAAATCACCGTCACCTGACCGGTTTGCGAGATGCTCACGAGCGCCTGATCGGCCTGGTCGGCGGGACCGCCGAACAACTGCACCGTATTGCCGTTCGTTGCGTCGTAGATGCCAAACGTGTTGGTGTTGGCATTGCCGGCAATCTCGATGATCACCGTAGCAGCGGACATTCCCGAGGCCTCCATGGCCCACAGCTGGTCAGAAGTGTATTGGTCGATGTTGACGTTGGGAGCGAACGTTACGTCCGAGCACGTTGGACAACCCGCGCTCTTGTAGAGGCTGTTGATCACCGACTGCAGCGCGGTCTCGCCTCCCGGCAGGATGACGGTCGCGTCTGCGCCCGCGGTGGCCGCGACCATCGCCA
>DASQAE010000468.1:0-4718 GCA_035635915.1 Burkholderiaceae bacterium
TCCGAGCGGGTGTATTCGATTGCGGGGTTGAAGGACGGGCCTATCAGTCGTGCGGTCTGGCTTGCCCTGGTCGTGCCGGAGGATCTCCAGGGGTTGGTCGAACACGCTCGCGCCGCGGCCATTCCGCTTCAGGCGCCGGCAGACGACGAAGGGGCCCCACAGCCGTGCGGACGGCTCGACATTGAATACCGACTGCGGCGCGCCTCCGACGCCGCGGTACGGTGGGTGGCGCTCACCGGCCGCGTGGCCTTCGACGAGAGTGCTCCAGCAAGGCCCGTGCGTGCGACCGGAACGCTGCGCGACATAACGCGGCAAAGAGAGGCGGTCGAACGCTTGCGCAACAGCGAGGAGCGCCTGGCGTTGGCACAGGAGGCCGGGCGCATCGGGATGTTCGACTGGGATCTCGCGCGCAATGTCTTCAACTGCTCGGCGACGGAAGAAGCGCTGCTGGGTCTCGCACCCGGTGGTTTTGCCGGCACTTACCAAGCGCTGCGCGCGCTGATTCATCCCGCGGACGTGCAAGCAGTCGAAAAAACCTTGCGGCTCGCGCTCGATCAATCGGACTCGTACGCAGACGAGTTCCGCATCGAATGTCCCGACGGGAGCGTGCGCTGGATTGCTGCCCAGGCCGCAATCATGCGCGCGCTCAACGGCGCACCGTTGCGCATGATCGGCGTGCATCGCGACGTCACGGTGGACAAAGAAGCGGTGCGACGGACGGAGGCGAGCGAAGAACGCTTTCGGCTCGCCGCCGAGGCGCTCGATGGATTGATCTACGACCACGACCCAGGCACCGATCATGTCGAGCGTTCGCGCGGTCTGTACGAATTGACCGGGTTCCAGGTCGGCGACGTATCCGCCACTGGCGCGTGGTGGCGCGGGCGAATTCACGGCGAGGACCTCGGCCGCACGAGCGCGAACTTTGACCACGCGATCGCCGAGGGCGCGCAGCGTATCGAGCAGGAGTATCGGGTACGCCATCGCGACGGCCATTGGGTCCATGTCAATGACCGCGCGTTGCTGGTCTGGCGCGATGGCGCCGTGTGTCGCATCGTCGGCGTTGCGATCGACGTCACCGAGCGCCGCAGGATCGCGCGTGCATTGCACGATGCGGACCGGCGCAAGGACGAGTTCCTGGCAGTTCTGGCGCATGAGCTGCGCAATCCGCTGGCGCCGATTCGCAATGCGGCGCAGGTGATTGCGCGCGCTTCCGAGCCGGAACTGGTCACCGACGCGGCCGCGATCCTGCAACGCCAGGTGAACCAGATGGTGCGGCTGATCGACGACCTGCTGGACGTCAGCCGCATTGCGCGCGGCAAGCTCAAGCTGCGGCGTCAGCCGATCGCGCTCGCCGCGGTGATCGATGCAGCGGTGGAAACGGTCCAGCCACTGTTGCTCGCCAAACGGCAGTCCTTCGCGCAGTCGTTGCCCGAGATCGAGGTGATGATCGAGGCCGACGGAGCTCGACTGAGCCAGGTCCTTGCCAACTTGCTGCACAACGCGTGCAAATACACGCGGCAAGAAGGGTGCATCGCGCTCAGCGCGGAGATCGAGCCGCAGGAACACATGATCGAGATTCGCGTGACCGACACGGGCATCGGTATATCGCCGCAAGCGCTCGAAAGCATTTTCACGATGTTCTCCCAGCTACCCAACGACGGCGAGGAGGCAGGTGATGCGACGGGCAGACACGACGGCCTCGGCATCGGACTCGCGCTTGCGCGGGCCATCGTCAGCCTGCATGGGGGGACCATTCACGCCGTCAGCGCAGGAATCGACCGGGGTGCGCAGTTCGTCATGCGCCTGCCGCTCATTGACGTGCCCAGCGCGCCGCGTTTCCCTGGTGCGACCGAGCGCGAGCAGCCGCACCGACGTGTGCTCGTCGTTGACGACAATCGCGATTCCGCCGAATCCCTGGCAGCGGTGCTACGGCTGGACCACCACGAGGTGTTGGTGGCTTACGGCGGCAAACAGGCGCTGCTACTCGCCGAGCGCGAGCAGCCCGATCTCATCCTTCTCGACATCGCGATGCCTGATATGGACGGCCACGAGGTCGCGCGTCTGCTGCGCGCCGGCGATCAGAGCACAAATGCACGCATCGTCGCGCTCTCCGGATACGGTCAAGCACGCGATCGGGAAAAATCTCTTGCCGCCGGTTGCGACGGTCAACTGGTGAAGCCGGTCGCCGGCGCTGACTTGGCAGCCTGGCTGCAGCAGGACACAGCGCAGGACGTGGTGCGCGAGCCGCCTCAGATGTGAGCGCGGCCGGCGCCGCGCATGGCGTTATTTTGTCGCTGCGCGCACCTGATCGCGCAATCGTTTGATTTCGTCGTGATTGCGTTGCACGCCTTCGGCCTGGCGTTTCACCACCGCCAGCACAGAAGAGGGAAGGTCCTTCTTCAGCGCCTTGCGATAACGGTCGCGGGCGATGTCCTCGCCGCGTTCTGACTCCTCGAGCATGCTCAGATCGTCGTTGAGGGCGACCTTGCCGCGTACTGCAAGCCAGCCGCGATGCATGGCGCCGCTCACCGTGCCCCCGGTCTCGGGCCTGCCGCCATATTCCGCGACGAACGTCTGCAACTCCTGCGCAGCGGCACGGCACTGCGCCGAGTGGCGCTCGAAGATCGCCTTCAGCTCGGTGGATTTGCAGTGCTCAGCGCACATGCGGAAGCCGTATTCCCCGTCTTTGCTCGTCTCGACCAGGTCGTTGAGAACGTCGACCACATCGTCGTCGGTCATCACAGTCGTTGCGTTTGATTGCGTCTGCATTGCTGCCTCCATCAGATCAGGCGCGCAACTCGGGTCCTTCCGGCGCGCGTCTGTTGCTTGGGCAGATGAGGTGCCCAGGAGGTTGGCGCCCACAGGGCACCTCGATTGCTACTCACTCGAACAACGTTGACTCGAGGAGAGCGGTCGTGCCGGGACACCTGCTAGACGTAACAATGTTCTGGGGCCCGCAGGGCGGGGGTGTCCAACGCTACTTGCGGACCAAACGCCGCTGGGTGGCGCGTCGGACAACGTGGTGCCACAGCATCGTCGTGCCCGGCCCTGATACCGGCGAGGTATACGGGCTGCCGTCGCTGCCGATGCCCGGTAGCGGTGGATATCGGTTCGCATGGCAACGTCGCGCCTGTGCGAAGCAGATCGAACGCCTGGCACCGTCCGTGATCGAGGTCGGCGATCCGTACCGGCTCGCGTGGTCGGCGCTGGACGCGGGCCAGCGTCTGGGGGTGCCCGTCATTGCCACCTGCCACTCGAATGTACCGATCCTTGCCGCATCACTCGCCGGTGAATGGGCGGGCCGCGCAGTCGCGCGTTATCTGCGTCATGCTTATGCGGCGATGGATCTGGTCCTCGCGCCGAGCCGCTGGATGGCGCGCCAGTTGCGCGAGATCGGCATCGACCGCGTCGTGCATCAGCCACTCGGAGTGGACTGCAGCGTGTTCCAACCGCAGCGGATCGACCGGCGCTGGCGCGATGCGCTCGCGTTGCCTCCTTCGGCGCGGGTGCTGGTCTACGCCGGGCGCTTTGCGCCCGAAAAAAATCTCGACGTGCTCGTAGGTGCGGTCGAGCTGCTTGGGCCGCCTTACGTGCTGGTTCTGATCGGATCCGGTCCCGCCACGCCACACGTCAGTCCACGGGTGCGTGTGCTGCCTTATCAGCGCAGTGAGTTCCTGCTTGCGGGCGCGTTGGCCGCTGCGGATGTGTTCGTGCACGCCGGCGACCAGGAGACCTTCGGGCTTACCTTGCTCGAAGCGATGGCTTGCGGCACGCCGGTCGTGGCACGCTCGGCGTCCGGGCTTGCGGAGCTGCTGACCCCGGATGCCGCCGTTGGGGTGCGCAACGGAACCGCGACCGCCTTTGCCGAAGCGGTGCGCTCGCTCGAACGGCGCGACGTGGATGCGATGCGTGCGGCGGCGCGCAGGCGCGCGCTGCACTACGACGCCAATCGTGTGTTTGCCCGTTTGTTCTCGCGTTATGCGGTGATCACCAATAGCCTGACGCCGGCGCTACGCCTCGAGCCCGAATTCGCGGGCTAGGACGACACTACAGAAAGAACTCGACCTTGCGTGCGACCCGCTCCTTGAACCGGTGGGTCCACGTGCGGGTGCTCCACTCCTCGAGCGAAATCGGACGGCTGCGCGCCAGCTGATCGGCGTGCAGCTGAGTCAATTCGCCGGCTAGCCGGGGGTCGACGCCGATCACGTTGACTTCGGCGTTGTGCAAGAAGCTGCGCCAGTCCATGTTGCTCGAGCCGACCGTTACCCAGACACCATCAACCACCGCGCTCTTGGCATGCAGGATCGCGTCATGGCATTCATGGATGTGCACGCCCGCGTGCAGCAGGCGGCCGTAAAGCGACCGGCCGGCAGCGAGCGCCGGCCATGAATCGCTGATGCCCGGCAGCAGCAGGCGCACATCAACGCCGCGGCGCGCGGCGCGCTCGAGCGCTCGCACAAGGCGGCGTGGCGGAACGAAATACGCAGTGGTGATGAAGACGCTGCGGCGCGCGTTCCCGATCGCCGCGAGCAGCGCGGTGTAAAAGGGGTTCCTGCGCCGTCCGGCGTCGCACGCCGCAACGCCCAGTTGAGCGTCGCCGCTGGAGGGCAGGGCCGGAAAGTACCGCGCCATCCCGGGCGTGCGTCCGGTCTGGCACTTCCAGTGCTCCAGAAAGACCTCCTGCAAATGCGTGACGAGCGGCCCCGCGATACGCACGT
>DASQAE010000469.1:0-10377 GCA_035635915.1 Burkholderiaceae bacterium
GACGGATGCCTATGCCGCGCTCAACCAGCTTTATCCGCAGCTGCGCGAGATGTGGGAGCGCTTTGCGTCGGTGCCGATCCGTAACGCGGGAACACTCGGCGGTAACGTCGCCAACGGCAGTCCGATCGGCGACTCGATGCCCGGCTTGATCGTGCTCGGCAGTCGTGTGGTTCTGCAGAGCGTGCGCGGTGCCCGCACCATCGCGCTCGAAGACCTTTACGTCGACTACATGAAAAAGTCGATGGCGCCGGACGAAATCGTGGCGGCCATCGAAGTGCCATTGCCCGCAGACGAACTGCAATTTCGCACTTACAAGCTGGCGAAACGTTACGACTCCGACATCTCCGCAGTCTGTGCCGCGTTCGCCCTGCGCGTACAAGCGGGCCGCGTCGCCTTTGCACGGGTCGCGTACGGCGGCGTTGCGGCCATACCGAAGCGTGCAGCCGCAACCGAGCAGGCGCTGCTCGGACAGCCCTGGAATGACACCACCGCCAGGGCCGCGATGGCCGCACTCGATCGCGATTTCCAGCCGCTGACCGACATGCGCGCCAGCGCGCAGTACCGGAGCGCAACAGCGCGCAACCTGCTTTATCGTTTTTTCCTCGAGACGCGCGCCGATGGCTCGACGCGGTTGGCGGCGGATCAGGTGAGTGTGTTCGCAAATGTGTGAGCCTGTGTCCAATCCTTCATACAGCGCCCCCACCCCGACCCTCCCCCGCTGGAGCGGTGGAGGGAGTGGATTGGTTCCCTCCTCCGCTTGCGGGGGAGGGCTAGGGTGGGGGCAGCGAAGTGCACGTAGAGGCCTTGCATGAATAAGCCCACCGAGACCGGCCTGCTTCTGAAGTCCGCGCAACCGCAAGCGGGCGCGCCGATGCCGCACGAATCGGCGCATCTGCATGTTGCGGGCGAAGCGGTCTACGTCGACGATATTCCGGAGTTGGACGGCACGTTGCACGCCGCGCTCGGCCTGTCGAACAAGGCGCACGCCGTCGTCAAGTCGGTCGATCTCACCGCAGTGCGTGAGATGCCGGGCGTGGTGGCGGTGCTGACAGCGGCCGACATTCCCGGCGACAACAACTGTGGCCCGATCGCGCACGATGATCCGATCTTCGCCGAAGGCCTGGTGCAATACATCGGCCAGCCGATGTTCGCCGTGATCGCGCGTTCGTACGATGAAGCGCGCCGTGCCGCACGCAAGGCCAAAGTCGAGTACCAGGATCTGCCGGCGGTGCTGACGCCGCAAGAGGCGAAGCGGCAGAAATCCTTCGTCGTGCCGCCGTTGCACCTGAAGCGCGGGGATCCCGCGCAGGCCATCGTCAACGCGCCGCGCAAGACCAAGGGCGAGTTCTACGCCGGCGGCCAGGAGCAGTTTTATCTCGAGGGACAGATCTCATACGCGGTGCCGCGCGAGGACAACGGCATCCACCTTTATTGCTCGACCCAGCATCCAACCGAGATGCAGCGCATGGTCTGCCACGCCCTGAACCTGCGCTCCAACCAGGTCCTGTGCGAAATGCGGCGCATGGGCGGCGGTTTCGGCGGCAAGGAATCGCAGTCCGCCTTGTTCGCATGCGTTGCGTCGATCGCCGCGAAACGGCTCAACCGTCCCGTCAAGTGCCGGCTCGATCGCGACGACGACATGATGATCACCGGCAAGCGCCATTGTTTTCACTACGAGTACGAAGCGGGTTTCGACAACGAAGGGCGCATTCTCGGTGCGCGCATCGAGATGGTGTCGCGCGCGGGTTATTCGGCGGATCTCTCCGGTCCCGTGGCTACGCGCGCACTGTGCCACTTCGACAATGCCTACTACCTCTCGGACGTCGACATCAGGTCGATGGCGGGCAAGACCAATACCCAGTCCAACACCGCGTTTCGCGGCTTCGGCGGCCCGCAGGGCGCGATCGCGATCGAATACATCATCGACAACATCGCGCGTGATCTGGGCCGCGATCCGCTCGAGGTGCGCAAGATCAACTTCTACGGCAAGGGCGAACGTGATCTGACGCCTTATGGCCAGAAGGTCGAAGACAACGTCATCCACGAACTGGTGGCGCAGCTCGAAACGTCGAGCGACTACGCGGCCCGGCGCGAGGCCGTGCGTGGGTTCAACAAACAGAGCGCGGTGCTCAAGAAAGGCATCGCGCTTACGCCGGTCAAGTTCGGTATTTCGTTCAACGTGGTGCAGTACAACCAGGCCGGCGCACTGGTGCAGGTCTACACCGATGGATCGGTCCTGGTGAACCACGGCGGTACCGAGATGGGCCAGGGCCTGAACACCAAGGTAGCGCAGGTGGTGGCGCATGAACTCGGCATCAGCCTGCGTCATGTGCGTGCGACCGCGGCCGATACAAGCAAGGTTCCGAACACGTCCGCCACTGCTGCATCCACGGGCGTGGATCTGAACGGCAAGGCAGGCCAGGATGCCGCGCGTCAGATTCGCGCGCGCCTGGCGCAATACGCAGCGCGCACGTACGGCGGAACGCCGGAAGAAGTCGCATTCGGCAACGACACGGTGGTTGCCAACGGCAACGCAGTTGCCTTCCCGGACCTGGTGCAAGAGGCCTACAACGCGCGCGTGCAACTATGGTCCGACGGTTTTTATGTGACGCCGAAGATCCACTGGAATCGCCTGACCCTGACCGGCCGCCCATTTTTCTACTTCGCATACGGTGCGGCGGTGTCGGAGGTGATCGTCGACACGCTGACCGGCGAGTGGAAACTGCTGCGTGCCGACCTGTTGCATGACGCGGGCACGTCGATCAATCCGGCAATCGATCTCGGCCAGGTCGAAGGCGCGTTCATCCAGGGCATGGGCTGGCTCACGGTCGAGGAGCTGTGGTGGAACAAGGAAGGGCGCCTGATGACACATGCGCCTTCGACCTACAAGATCCCCGCGGTCAACGACTGCCCGACGGACTTCCGCACCGCGCTGTTCAAGAACGAAAACGCCGAGGACACGATCTTCCGTTCCAAGGCGGTTGGCGAACCGCCGTTGTTGCTGCCGTTTTCGGTGTTCTTCGCAATCCGCGACGCGATCGCGGCGCTTGCTGACTACCGGATCAATCCACCGCTCGACGCGCCGGCCAGCGGCGAGTCGATCTTTCGTGCGGTAGAAGCGGTGCGTGCGGCGACACGCGTGGCGAGCCAATGATGTGCGCATTCCGCCCCCGCCCCAGCCCTCCCCCGCTTCGCAGGGGAGGGAGTGGTTCCCTCCCCCGCTTGCGGGGGAGGGTTAGGGAGGGGGCCGCATAACCATGAACCTCAACGACAACGACTGGATCACATCGCTACGCGAATGTGTCGCAAGCGGCACTTCCGCGGTGCTGGTCACCGTCGCCGCCGCGAAAGGTTCGGTGCCGCGCGAGCCCGGCACGAAGATGATCGTCACCGCCAATCGTTTGATCGGCACCATCGGCGGCGGTCATCTCGAGTGGAAGGCGACTGACATCGCGCGCCGCCTCATCGACGGCGACGATGTCGAAGCGCTGCAACGTTTCCCGCTTGGGGCATCGTTGGGTCAGTGCTGCGGCGGAATGGCGCAGCTCTTGTTCGAACCCATTACCGCGGCGGCAAGGTGGCTCGACGCATTGGCACACGAAGCGCCGGACACCGCTCGCGTGATCGTCACCCGAGTGCGCAGCGCTGCGAACGCCGACAAACTTATCGTCACGGCGCGCGCGAAGAGTGGCACGCTCGGCGCAGCCGCGCTCGACGACGCAGCGATCGAAGCAGCGCGCGTGCTCCTGCGTGACGGTGGCGCTACACGGTTGCTTGAAATCGGCGTCGGCAAAGACGCGATTACCTGCATGCTCGATCCGCTGCGCCCGTGCGAGTGGGAGATCTTTCTGTTCGGCGCCGGCCACGTGGGGCAGGCAGTCGTGCGCGCGCTCGCGGAAATGCCGTGCCGCATCACCTGGGTCGACAGCCGTGACGCGGTTTTCCCAGCCAGCGTGCCGCCGAACGTCACCGTCGTCGCGACCGACGTTCCCGAAGCGGAAGTCGACGCGGCCGCTGCCGGCGTGTACTTCCTGGTGATGACCCATAGCCATCCTCTGGACCAGGCACTCACCGAACGCATCCTGCTGCGTGCCGACTTCGCTTACTTCGGTCTCATCGGCTCGGTGAGTAAACGGCGCCAGTTCGAGCGCCGCCTGCTCGCGCGCGGATTCAACGCCGAGCAACTCGCGACGATGACCTGCCCGATCGGCGTGCCCGGCATCGACGACAAGCGGCCCGCCGTGATCGCGATTGCAGTGGTTGCCGAGCTGTTACAGCAATACGAAAAGAATCAGCGCCACGTGGCGCGACCGGAAACGATGTCCCGACCTGCGTCCGGCATGGAGCGCACCGGGACACATTGACATAGAACAGTGACATAGAACGGCAGCGACGCGCGCACTGCGCGCCAATGAGGTGGGTGGCCGACAACAACAACGCCGCACCCGGAGACAAGAAGGGACACGATGGAAAGCCAGCAAGCAAGCGCCGGCGCGGCGGACGGAGAAGGACTGCGCCTCGAGCTCGTCGGGATCCGCAAGGTCTACCCGAGCGTGGTCGCCAACGACGGCATCGATCTCGCGGTCAAACCCGGCGAGATCCATGCGGTGCTCGGAGAAAACGGCGCGGGCAAATCGACGCTGATGAAAATCATCTACGGCGTCACCGCGCCCACCGAAGGGCGCATGAAGTGGGAAGGCCAGGAAGTCGTCGTCGCCAACCCGGCGCACGCGCGGCGACTCGGTATCGGCATGGTGTTCCAGCACTTCTCGCTGTTCGAGACCGTCACGGTGG
The DNA here is from genome assembly GCA_035635915.1 of Burkholderiaceae bacterium. Taxonomy (GTDB): domain Bacteria; phylum Pseudomonadota; class Gammaproteobacteria; order Burkholderiales; family Burkholderiaceae_F; genus JAKANT01. The sequence continues at coordinate 4,795 of DASQAE010000469.1, forward strand.
TTGAGAACGTGGCGCTGGCACTGGAGGACGCGCCTGATCTGGCCGCGCTGTCAAAGCAGATCGAAGAGGTATCCAACAAGTACGGGCTGCCGGTGGATCCGCGCCGGCTTGTGCACGCCTTGTCGGTCGGCGAGCGGCAGCGGGTCGAGATCATTCGCTGCCTGCTGCAGAAACCAAAGCTCTTGATCATGGACGAGCCGACCTCGGTGCTCACGCCGCAGGCCGTGCGCAAGCTGTTCGAAACGCTGCGCCAGCTTTCGGTCGAAGGCTGCAGCATCCTCTACATCAGCCACAAGCTCGACGAGATCCAGGAGCTTTGCCATACGGCAACCGTTCTGCGCGGCGGCAAGGTCACGGGCACGTGTCTTCCGTCTGAAGAGACGCCGAAGTCGATGGCGCGCCTGATGATCGGCAAGGACCTGCCGGTGTGCCAGCACGGCGCGCCCAAGGAAGGTGGCGAAGTGCGGTTGCGGTTGGCCGGGCTGTCGCACGCATCCGACGATCCGTTCGGCGTCGATCTGCAGGACGTGCATCTCGATGTGCACTCGGGCGAGATCGTCGGTATCGCGGGCGTATCCGGCAATGGTCAGCGGCAGTTGTTGTACGCGATCTCGGGCGAAGAGCCGCTGGCGGAAAAATTTCCGGTGCAGATCTGCGGCGTCGAAGCCGGCCGGATGACGCCCGGCAACCGGCGCAGGGCCGGGATGGGATTCGTGCCGGAGGAACGGCTTGGGCGCGGCGCGGTGCCGCGTATGTCGCTCTCCGACAACGCGCTGCTCACCGCGCACGCAGCCGGCATGGTCAAAGGCGGGTTCATCGACTTCAACGCCGTGCGCGCATTCGCGGCCGATTGCATCACGCGCTTCAACGTCAAAGCGGGCGGACCCACTGCGGAAGCGCGCTCGCTGTCGGGCGGCAACCTGCAGAAGTACATCATGGGGCGCGAGATCATGCTTGCGCCCAAGCTGCTGGTGGTTGCCCAACCGACCTGGGGGGTCGATGTGGGCGCGGCCGCCGCGATCCGGCAACAGCTGATCGACCTGCGCAACGCCGGCACCGCGATCCTGGTGATCTCGGAGGAACTCGACGAGCTGTTCGAGATCTGCGATCGGATTGCGGTGATCGCGAAGGGCCGGCTTTCGCCCACCAAACGCGCCGCCGACACCAACGTTGAAGAAATCGGTGTCTGGATGAGCGGCATGTGGCCTGGTGCCGAAGGCGTGGCGCCAACGCGCACGGAGGCGGCACATGTTTAGGCTGCAGGCGCGCGCCGAACCATCGCGAACGATGCGTTACCTGTCGCCGCTGATCGCGGTGGCGCTGACCCTCGTCGGGGGTTTGATCATCTTCTACGCGTTGGGCAAGGATCCTCTGGTCGGCTTCAAGGTGTTCTTCCTCAATCCGTTCAAGGACACCTACTCGATCTCTGAACTGTTCCTGAAGGCCACGCCGCTCGCGCTGATCGCCATCGGCCTCGCGGTCGGGTTTCGCGCCAACGTGTGGAACATCGGCGCCGAAGGTCAGTTCATTGTCGGCGCAATTTTCGGCGGTGGCGTGGCGCTGTACTTCGAGGGCGTGTCGTCGCCGCTGATCCTGCCCGCGATGGTCGTTGCGGGCGCGCTCGGCGGCGCCCTTTGGGCCGCGATCCCGGCCGCACTGCGCGCGCGCTTCAACACCAACGAGATCCTGGTGTCGTTGATGCTCGTGTACATCGCGCAGCTGCTCAACTCGTGGCTCGTGTTCGGCCCGTGGAAGGACCCGGAGGGAGCCAACTTCCCACAGACGAAGATGTTCGATGACTCGGCGATCCTGCCGATCCTCATCGAAGGCACGCGTCTGAACGCGGCGCTGCCGATCGCGATCGCGGCGCTGATCGCCGGCTACCTGTTCATGAATCGCAGTTTTCCCGGCTTCCAGATGCAGGTTGCGGGACAGGCCGAGGCGGCGGCACGTTACGCAGGGTTCTCGGCCAAACGCACGATCTGGATCGGCTTGCTCGCGGGCGGTGCGATGGCGGGTATTGCGGGCATGAGCGAAGTCGGCGGGCCGATGGGGCAGCTCACCGAGCACGTGTCGCAGAACTACGGTTTCGCGGCGATCATCGTTGCGTTCGTCGGCCGGCTGAACGCGCTCGGCATCTTTCTCGCGAGCCTGCTGATGGCGCTGCTTTATCTCGGCGGCGAACAGGCACAGCAATACATGAACCTGCCGTCGTCGATCTCGAAGGTGTTCCAGGGGATGCTGTTGTTCTTCCTGCTCGGCGCCGACGTGTTCATCAACTATCGGCTGCGCGTCGGCCGCATCAGCAAGCAGTAGGAGGCGTCGATGGAACACAGCATCCTCACTGCCATTGTGGCCGCCACCATCGTGGCTGGCACGCCGCTGCTCATCGTCGCGCTCGGCGAACTGATCACTGAACGCTCCGGCGTGCTCAACCTCGGTGCAGAAGGCATGATGGCCGTCGGCGCGATCGCCGGCTTTGCCGTCGCGCATGCCACCGGCAGCGCCGTGTTCGGCGTACTCGCTGCAATGGTTGCGGGCATGCTGATGGCGGGCGTTTTCGCGTACCTGGTGCTGACGCTGCTTGCCAACCAGGTCGCATCGGGCCTGGCATTGGCGATCTTCGGTGTCGGGTTTTCCGCGTTCGTCGGCAAGCCGTACGAATCGGCAACGCTGAAGGCGGTGGCGCCGCTGAAGATTCCGTTGCTCTCCGACATCCCGCTGCTCGGGCCGGGTCTATTCAGTCAGCAGTGGCTGGTTTATTTCTCCTGGCTCCTGCTTGCCGGCGTGATCTGGTTCCTGTTCAAGACGCGTTCGGGACTCGTGTTGCGCGTCATCGGCGAATCGCCTTCGTCGGCGCACTCGATCGGTTATCCCGTGATTCGCATTCGCTACTTCGCCACGCTGTTCGGCGGCGCAATGGCCGGCATCGGCGGGGCGTTTCTTTCGATTTTTCACACGCCACTGTGGGTCGAGGGCATGGTCTCCGGCCGCGGCTGGATCGCGCTCGCGCTGGTGGTGTTCGCCACGTGGCGGCCGCTGCGGGTTTTGGCGGGTGCCTATCTTTTCGGCGGCGTGTTGATTGCGCAACTGTTCGTGCAGGGTTCGGGCACGCAGATCGAGATCCCGTCGCAGTTCCTGTCGATGCTGCCGTACATTGCCACGATCGTCGTGCTGGTGCTGATCGCGCGCAACCCGAACACCATCCGCCTGAACTCGCCGGTTTCGCTCGGGCAATCATATCGGCCGGATGCGTGATGAAAACTTTTGAGGAGAGAACGATGTCAATCATCAAGAAAACGCTGCTTGCCGTCCTGGCCGCCGTGCCGCTTTTGTTCGCTGCGTCGGCGCAGGCGCAGCCGACCAAGGTGGGATTCGTCTACGTAAGTCCGATCGGGGACGCGGGCTGGACGTTCCAGCACGATCAGGGGCGCAAGGAATTGGAAAAAGCGCTGGGCAACAAGGTCGAGACCAAGTACGTGGAGAACGTGCCCGAAGGCGCCGACGCCGAACGCGTGATTCGCGAGCTGGCAACCAGCGGCAACAAGGTCATCTTCGCCACCAGCTTCGGCTACATGAACTACATGGAGCGCGTGTCGAAGCAATTTCCCAACGTCATCTTCATGCATGCCACGGGGTATAAGCGCGGCAAGAACCTCGGCACGTACAACGCGCGTTTTTATGAAGGGCGTTATCTCACCGGTGTCATCGCCGGGCGCATGACGAAGTCCAACGTCCTTGGTTACGTCGCCGCGTTCCCGATTCCCGAAGTGCTGCAGGGAATCAACGCGTTCACGCGCGGTGCGCGCAGCGTCAATCCGAAGGCCGAAGTGCGCGTGATCTGGGTCAACTCGTGGTACGACCCCGGCAAGGAGCGTGATGCGGCCAACACGCTGCTGTCGCAAAACGCCGACATCGTCACGCATCACACCGATTCGACCGCGGTGGTGCAGGCTGCCGAGGAGAAGGGCAAGTGGGCGTTCGGCTACCACTCCGACATGTCGAAGTACGGTCCGAAGGCCCACCTTACTGCCACCACCCATCAGTGGGGCGCGTTCTACACCAAGGCGGTAGGCGACGTGATCGGTGGCGCGTGGAAGTCGGGCGACGTGTGGGGCGGCTTCAAGGAAGGCATGATCAAACTCGCGCCGCTCAATCCCGCGATCCCAGCCGGTGTGAAGGACGAGGTCGGCAAGATCGAAGGCGAGCTGAAGGCAGGCAAGTTCCATCCGTTCACCGGTCCGGTCAAGGACCAGGACGGCAAGGAGCGCGTGGCATCCGGCCAGGTGATGAGCGATGAAGAGCTCGGCAAGATGAACTACTTCGTCGAGGGCGTGGCGAGCAAGTTGCCGAAGAGCTGATCAGGCACACCTGTCATTCGAGCCGCAGGCGAGGAATCTCGGTCGATGCAGGACCGAGATCCTTCTCCTTCGTTTCGCTCCGGCTCGGGATGACATCTTCGTATGACTCATAAACTGCAAGCCTTTCGCGGCGCGCTGGTCGACTTCGTTGGTGATCCGAACGAGCTCGGCGATAACGCGTGCCGGTCTTTCGCCGACGGTGTACTCGTCGTGCGCGACGGACGTGTCGAAAATATTGGTCCGGCGCACGAGCTGCTGGCGCAACTGCCGCCGGAGGTAAACGTCATCGACTACCGCGGCCGCCTCATCCTGCCGGGTTTTGTCGACACGCACATCCACTACGCGCAGACCGACATGATCGGCAGCTACGGCGAACAACTGCTCGCCTGGCTGGAGAACTACACGTTTCCCACCGAGCGTGCATTCGAGGATCCCGACCACGCGCGCGAGGTGGCCGGGTTTTTTGTCGAGGAGCTGCTGCGCAACGGCACCACGACCGCCATGGTGTTCGCAACGGTGCACCGCAATTCGGTCGATGCGATCTTCGAAGCTGCTGCGACACGGGACCTGTGTCTCGTGGCCGGCAAAGTGATGATGGATCGCAACTGCCCGCAGTTCCTGCGCGATACGCCGGCGTCGAGTTACGAAGACGGCAGCGCGTTGATCGAGCGCTGGCATGGCAAGGGCCGGCTGCGTTATGCAGTGACGCCGCGTTTTGCACCCACTTCGAGCGACGCACAACTCACTATGGCCGCGCGCCTGCTCGATGAGCATCCCGGCGTACATCTCCAGTCGCACGCGGCCGAGAATCCGCAGGAGGTGCGCTGGGTCGCCGAGCTGTTTCCGTGGAGTCGCAGCTACCTCGATGTCTACGACCGCTTCGGCCTGCTGCGCGAACGCGCGGTCTTCGCGCACTGCATCCACCTCGACGAGGCGGACCGGCGCAGGTTGGCGGCGAGCGGCGCGGCTGCCTCGTTCTGCGCCACCTCGAACCTTTTCCTCGGCAGCGGACTCTTCGATGTACAACGCGCGGCCGAGGCGGGCATGCGGGTCGGCATCGGCACCGACGTGGGCGCCGGCACCAGCTTCAGCATGCTGCGCACGCTCGACGAGTGCTACAAAATCACGCAGCTCGCCGGCCAGCGCCTGTCGCCGCTGCGGGCGTTCTATCTCGCCACCCTCGGCGGCGCGCGCTCGTTGTACCTCGACGACACGATCGGCA
>DASQAE010000470.1:0-3569 GCA_035635915.1 Burkholderiaceae bacterium
GAGTTCCGGCTGCAGGAACAAGTCGCGCAAGGCGGTGCGAATTTCGTATCCGGATGAACGGAAACGCCGCGCGATCAGTCGTATGCATTGCGGCTCTGGCTGCGGCGACACGAATTCCAGCCACAGTTTGCGCACGATGAACTCCGCGGTGGCAGGTTGCTCCAGCAGGATGTCGAGCACGTCGTCTCCCTGCCACGCGCCGCGGCGCCCAAGCACGGTCTTCTCGCCGGCGTCATGCAGGCGCGGCCGAAACAGGAACGTGGCGCGGTCCAGGTCGAGGCTCCAACCGCTGAATGCGCGCGCCGCCTCCTTGATGTCGACCTCGCTGTACTGGCCCTCGCCGAGGGTGAAGAGCTCCATCACCTCACGCGCAAAGTTTTCGTTCGGCGCGTCGCGCCGGTTGGTGGCCGTATCGAGGTAGATCAGCATCGCCGGGTCGTGCGCCACGGCATGGAGCAAGGTGGCAAAGTTGCCGACAGCATGGCTGCGCAGCAGCACGTTCTGCCGGTACATGAGCTGTGCGTAACGGACCTTCGGCTGTGCCGAGACAAAGTGGTTGTGCCAGAAGAGCGTCATGCGCTCCGTGAGTGGCGATTGCGTGGTCGCCATTTCGTCCAACCACCAGGCGCGCAGTTCCAGCCCGTGGCGGATCTGCTTCTGCCGCTCTTTTTTGCCCGCCTCTTCACTCATCGTGCGCAGATCGCGTGGACTGACGATGGCCTCATCGGCCCACTCCGGCGCGGGTTTGACTGCCACCCTGGCGGTCTGCGCCAGGACTTTGTCGACCGCCTGCGTCTGCGTGAGATCAGCCCACCGGCCCACCTCGGCCTCCGACGGCGCAAATCCGACGCGAGTCAGGAACAGGCGTGCCCGGTCCGGCCCAAGTGCCTCCGGCACCGCCGCCGGCGCTTTCGCGTTGGCGAACATCGTCAATGCGATGAACGCAGCGGCGGCGAGAGCCGACCGATCGATCACGGCTTTAGCGGTTGTTCTTGCCCGCATGCGGCGGCCGTGCCTTGTTGGATTCGTATACCTGGTCACGGAGTTGGCGCCGTTCTTCCGGCGACAGGCGGCGTCCGGGAGGTTCACCGTTCTCGCGCCTCTCCTGGAAGCGCTGGCGAATGGCGTCGCGCTGTTCCGGCGTCAGCTTCTGCCGGATGTTCTGGCGCTGCTCGGGCGTCAGGCGCTTCCAGGCATCGATCTTCTGCTCGGGACTCATCTGGCGCCACAGGGACTCACGTTGCTCAGGAGTCATCCGGCGCCAGCCCGCATCCGGATCGTCAGGATTCTTCCCCGGACCGGGTTGCGCCCACGCGGGGGCGCCTGCCGCAAGCGCGAGCAGGCAAACCAGCAACCGGGGCAGGAGTGCGCGCAACATGACCGTACGTTCGTTCGACACCAATATTAGGCAGTCAACGCTCCTGCGACGATGGCCATCGACGAAAAGCCGCGGCGCCCGCGGTAAAGTCTGTAACAGATTGTCGCGACAGGCCGCGCACGCGCGGTCACCTCTCTTAGGATCGCCTGCAAACCTGACAACTGCGCCTATGACCCGAACCGCTTCCCGCCTCCTGGTGGTCGACGACGATCCACGCTTACGCGATCTGCTGCGGCGCTACTTAACGGACAACGGTTTCAACGTTTACGTTGCCGAGAACGCCCAGGCCATGAACAAACTCTGGCTGCGGGAGCGCTTCGACCTGCTCATTCTCGATCTGATGATGCCCGGCGAAGATGGGCTGTCGGTGCTGCGCCGGTTGCGCGGCTCGAACGATCCGACGCCGATCATCATGTTGACCGCCAAGGGTGAAGACGTCGATCGCATCGTCGGCCTCGAGATGGGCGCCGATGACTACCTGCCGAAGCCGTTCAATCCACGTGAACTGCTTGCGCGCATCAACGCGGTCCTGCGCCGCAAAGCCGCCGAAGAGGTTCCCGGCGCACCGACCCAGGACGACAAGTCCGTCACCTTCGGCGAATTTGCGCTCGACCTAGGCACACGTTCCCTCACCAAGGCGGGCGAGCCGGTGCCGCTTACCACCGGCGAATTCGCGGTGCTCAAGGTGTTCGCACGTTTTCCACGCGTGCCGCTGTCGCGTGAGAAGCTGATGGAGCTTGCTCGTGGCCGCGAGTACGAGGCGTTCGATCGCAGCCTCGATGTGCAGATCTCGCGTCTGCGCAAGCTGATCGAACCCGATCCGTCGAAACCGAAGTACATCCAGACCGTCTGGGGACTGGGCTACGTTTTTATCCCGGACGGTCGCGGTTAGACCGCGCGGCCTGCCCGAAGCCGACTGGCAACGATGACGCTGCGCTCTCCGAGCCTGTTCTGGCGCACGTTCCTGCTCATCGTTGCCCTGATCATCGCCAGCCTGCTCGCCTGGGCCCAGAGTTTCCGCGTCTTCGAGCGGGGTCCACGCGCCCAGCAGATCGCGCAGCAGGTGATCTCGATCGTCAACATCACCAAGAGCGCCCTGCTCTTCTCGGACGCCGCCCTGCGACGGGAGCTGCTGGCGGACCTGGCCGACAACGAGGGCGTGCGCGTCGTTCCGCGCGAAGCGGCCGATGTGGTCAAGCCGTTTCCCGACATTCCATTGTTGCGCCTCGCCGCGGCGGAGGTGATCGAGCGCCTTGGACCGGGCACCCAGGTCGCTGCAGAGGTCAATCAGGTGCAGGGGATCTGGGTCAGTTTCGACATCGAGGGCGATGGCTACTGGGTGTTCATCGAGCGCGATCCGCTCGCGCGCGATGTGGGAACACGCTGGATCCGCTGGGCGGTCATGGCGACGCTGCTTTCAATCCTGGTTGCGGTTGCGATCACACGCGTCGTCAACAAGCCGCTGGGGCAACTCGCCGAGGCGGCGCGTTCGCTCGGCGCCGGGCATGCTCCCGCTTCGTTGCCGGACAAAGGACCCGCCGAGATTCGCACCGTCAATCAGAGCTTCAATCGGATGGTCGCCGATCTGGCACAGCTCGAGCGCGATCGAGCCGTGCTGCTGGCGGGCATTTCGCACGATCTGCGTACGCCGCTGACGCGGTTGCGCCTGGAGATCGACATCAACCCGCTGCCGGAGTCTGCGCGCCATGCAATGGCGGGCGATATCGAACAAATGGATGCAATCGTCGGGCAGTTTCTGGACTACGCCCGGCCGGCGCCGCAACAGCCGAAGGATCGAGTCGTTCTGGCACCGCTGATCGAGCAGGCGCTGGCGCAAGCGCGCGTCGCCGCAGATCCGGACGCGACAGTCGCGCTCGATCTGGATCCGGCGATCGCCGTGGACGGATATCCGACCGAAGTGTCGCGCGCGATTGAAAATCTGCTCACCAACGCCGCGCGCTACGGACGCAATCCGGACACCGGGCAACTCGATCTGACCGTGGGGGTGCGCCGCGACGGGATGCACGCAGTGCTGAGCATCGCGGATCGTGGACCGGGCATCGCGCCGGAGATGGTGGAGCGCCTGCTGCGTCCGTTCGAGCGCGGCGATGCCGCGCGCAGCGAAGCGCGCGGTGCGGGTCTCGGCCTGGCGATCGTCGAGCGGGTCGCGCGATTGCACGGCGGCGAGCTG
>DASQAE010000471.1:0-2824 GCA_035635915.1 Burkholderiaceae bacterium
GAACTCGACGGCGTGTTTCGTCGCTTCGTGCGCGCCGACGGTGTAAGCAACGGGACAGGATTCGGCCTCGGGCTTGCGATCGCGGAGCGCGCGGTACGAGCGCACGATGGAACCATCGAAGCGAGCAACCGGCCCGGCGGCGGGTTGCGTATCGCGATCGTGCTGCCGCTTTGAGAGGTCAGTCGCCGATCACTGCATCTTCGGACACGAGTACCGTAGTGCCACACGTCTTGCACTCGTACTCGTCCGTGCGCGCGTCTCTTAGGGGTGCGCGCAGCGGTTTGTAGGGCCGCGTGTTGGAGTATCGCAAGTGCGAGTGGGCAGGCGCCGCGGGGCCGCCGATGCTAAGGAGCTGGCACTTCTCGCAGAACGTTTTCTGGTCCGGTTATTTTTCGGCCGAAGCGGGGCCCCTACTGCCGACCTGGGCTACTTAAGGTGGTGCTTCACCGCTGCGAGCATGGGTCCTACGGCTGTCACAGCCTGGCGCAGCCTCGCTGCAGTGACACCGAGCACCTTCGTCCAGTACCGCACCTCATGCTCTTCCCTGACGTTGATCCGCGTCGCATCAGCGGGACCACGAATGTCCTTTTCGTCCGCCATGGCGGTCTCCCAGCGATCACAACGCCGGATAAGTTACTCCGCCACATCGCCACTGCCGAGACATTAGCGACTGGCGGATACGGTGGCCCGACAGCCGCAAGACCAGGCGCGGGCGCCGAGAATCATCCTGTCGTTCGCACGACGCAGTACGCAGTCGTGTCTGTAGCGATATCCCACTGCCGGGTGGCGATGTAGCCCAGTCCTTCGAGCAAGGGCATGTTGAACTCCGCGACGCGGGCGCGTAGGTCGATACCCTTGGAGAAGTCCTTCACGTTGATGCTGTCCCCGCGTTTGGTGATGACAAGGCGCTTGGCCGTCGGCATACGCCTGAGCATATCCCGCAAGAATTCGTCGTCTGTATTCATGGTGCGTCTCCGCCGTTCAGTGCAATCAATTGCAGCGGTGCGCTGGCGGACAGGTCGGCGGAAGAACGACTCCATCCCCGCACACCCACGCCAATTCTAGGCTTGACATTCCTACGTCAACTCCCACCGCCCTTCGACCTCCCGCGTTCTTCCTTCCGTCGCCAACTTCAGCAGGTGCGCCGTCAGCGATCGCTGCGCGACCGGATGCATGATCTCGGGCACATCGTCGTACACCTTTGCAAGCAGCGTCGCGATCTCAGTCGGCCCGCCGTCGCGCAAGGCATCGATCACCTTTTGTTCGCGCCGAAGGCGATGCTGGATCAACCGGTTGATCGCGTCCGAAGGGCGCTCGATCAGGAAGCCGTGACCGGGCGCAAGCCACTGCAGATCCTCGCGCAACAACGCGCGCAATGAATCGAGGTAGGCCGTCATGTCGCCGTCGGGCGGATTGATGACCACGGTCGAACCTTGCATCACGTGGTCGCCGGTGAAAAGAGTCTGCTCCTGCTCCAGCAGGTAGCACAAGTGATTGGATGCGTGCCCGGGCGTATGGATCACGCGCAACGTCGAGCGTGCACCGACGGCCACGCGCTCGCCATGGGCAAGCTCCCGATCCGGTGCAAATCCCGCGTCCTGCCATTGTTCGAAGCGCGCGCGCATGCCGAAGAGCTGCGCGCCCGTGCGCGCCTTGAGCGCCGCGGCCGCGGGCGAATGATCCCGATGCGTGTGTGTAACCAGGATCCAGCGGATCGGTCCTGGCGCGGCAGCGACGATCGCATCGACGTGGCCCGCGTCGTCGGGGCCGGGATCGATCACTGCCCAGGGTTCACCATCCGGATCGCCGACGAAGTAGGTATTGGTGCCCGGCCCCGTCATCACACTGCCGTTGGGTGCGGTCAGCCGGCGCACGCGCTCCGAGAGTCGCACCAAACGGCCCGGCGGCAGTTCGAAACTCGCGCTGCCGGTTCCCTCGGGATCGATGCGACCGATCTCCGCGTAGGCCGCTTCGTTCGGCATGACCGGCCGCGGTCCCTGCGTACCGTGGCCGACGCGCGGCATGATGCGCTCGATGTTGCCCAGCGCTTGCGCATGCTCGAAGCAGGCACGTGCGGTGGCAAATGGCACGATCGACTCGAGCGTCTGCCGGGTCGCATTCGGCAGGCGGAAGCCGAAACCTTCACCAAGCGCGTCGGCCGGGCGGATCCAGCGATGTTCTAGCGTTTCAAGACGGTCGAACGAAGCGAACTGTCCGCGCGGCGCTTCGGCGACAAAAAAGCGCGTGTCGAATCGTTTCGGCAATCCCGGCGGCGTCAACCAATGGCTGTGATACGCCAGCCGGTCCACCGCGAGGCGCAAGCCAACGCGCGCGCACACTGCCCCGAGGTCGGTGTCGCCGCGGCGGATCGCCGCGCGCATTTCGATCACCTGTTCGGTCGGCCAGTGCTCGAGGGTTGTGAGCGCGCCAGTAGCGTCGTAGGCGAAAAGAAGGCCGGCTTCTTCGAAACACTCGCGCACGGCCGCCACAAAATAATCGAGCCCGTACCGATCCAGCCGCAGGCGCGCACTGGCGCTCGCATCGTCGAAACCGGCGCAGTAGCCGTGCAGCGAACGATCGCCCTTGTCGAGGGTGCCGCCGGGAAACACGAATGCGCCGCTGCTGCGATCGTTGCTGCGCTCTGCCCTGCGCATCAACAACACCTGCATGCCCTCATCGGCGTCGCGCACGACGACCACGGTGGCCGCCGCGCGCGGCAGGGCAACCGGGCGTGGGTTTGTCTCGGTGACGTTGGCGTCGGTCATTGCTCAATGGCCGGGTGCAAACGGAAACAGCATAGCCAGCAATCAGGCGCCCGGAGAAG
>DASQAE010000472.1:0-10789 GCA_035635915.1 Burkholderiaceae bacterium
CTGCGCGCGATCGTGCAATATGTCGGCGACAACGCCGCGCAGTTCAGGACCCAGTACGGCAACGTTTCGCCGGCGTCGATCGGCGCGATCCAGCGCGGCCTGCTGCAGATCGAGCAGCAGGGTGGCGACCGTTTCTTCGGCGAGCCGATGCTCGACATCGAGGACCTGCTGCAAACCGACGCCAACGGCCGCGGCATTGTCAATATCCTCGCTGCCGACAAGCTGATGAACAACCCGCGGCTGTACGCGAGTTTCCTGCTGTGGCTTTTGGCCGAGCTGTTCGAACATTTGCCCGAGGTCGGCGACCGCGACAAGCCGAAGCTGGTGTTTTTCTTCGACGAAGCGCATCTGCTGTTTAACGAAGCGCCGCAAGCGCTGCTGGAGAAAGTGGAGCAGGTGGTGCGATTGATCCGCTCCAAGGGCGTCGGCGTGTATTTCGTCACGCAGAATCCGCTCGACATTCCGGACAAGGTGCTGGGCCAGCTGGGCAATCGGGTGCAGCACGCACTGCGTGCGTTCACCCCGCGCGACCAGAAGGCGGTGAAAGCGGTGGCCGAAACCATGCGCGCCAACCCGAAGGTCGACATCCAGAAGGCGATCCTCGAGCTCGGCGTCGGTGAAGCGCTGGTCTCGCTGCTCGATGAGAAGGGCACCCCGACGATGACCGAACGCGCATTCGTGCTGCCACCGGCGAGCCAGATCGGGCCGATCACGCCCGACGAGCGCAAGCAGCTGATGCAAGAGTCGGTGGTAACCGGCGTTTATGAAAAGGTGGTCGACCGCGAATCGGCGTTCGAGCTCCTTCACAAGCGCGCCGGCGCGACTGCAGCGCCGACGCAACCGGGTGCACCGGCACAGGGGCCCGGTGTGCCATCGACTGGCGCGGGTGGAATCCTCGGCGGCATCGGCGATGTTTTGTTCGGCACTACCGGTCCGCGCGGCGGACGGCACGAGGGCATCGTCGACGCGATGGCAAAAAGTGCAGCGCGCTCGGTGGGCTCGGCTGTCGCGCGCGAAATCGCCCGCGGTGTGCTTGGATCGCTGCTGGGTGGGCGCCGGCGCTGACCGGATGACTTTCGGAGGTTGGCATGAAACGCGTGATGGTCGGTTTGGTGGCCGCAGGGTTCGCTCTGGGTGCGGGTGGGCTGCTGCTGTGGCCGCGTGCGAAGGTGCATGCACAAGTCACCCCACAACTGAACGCCGAAGGCTGTACCTGCTCGCGACCAACAGCGCTCGCCTCGGGCCGCGAGCAACTTTCGATCTATTACTGCGCCTGTCCCGGGATGCAATGTATTGTCACCGCGACCACCGCCGGCAGCGCCGTGCCGCCCAACGTCCTACAAAGTTGCAGGGCTGACAGCCAGATCCTCGGACCACGCTAGGTTCAGCGCTGAAGACAGGGTCACGGGCTTCCCGAAGCCACGCACGTCCTGCTGCGTTTGCGAGATGCGAAACGACGGTGCGCCGAGGTTCGGTATCGTGCCGGCGAGTCGACCGGAGCCTCCATGACGCAAGCGAATCCAATTCCTGCCACGCTCGTGCCGGGTGACGGTATCGGGCCGGAGATTTCGGCCGCGGTGGTCGACATTCTCGATGCGCTGGGAAAACCGTTCGCGTGGGACGTGCAGGAAGGAGGGATGGCGGCGGTGGCCACGGCCGGCGATCCCTTGCCGGCCGCTTTGCTCGACAGCATCCGCCGCACGCGACTCGCACTGAAAGGGCCGCTCACCACGCCCGTGGGTGGCGGGTTTCGGTCCGTCAATGTGCGCCTGCGCGAAGAGTTCAAGCTGTACGCGAACCTGCGTCCGGCGCGCACGCTGGTGCCCGGCGGCCGCTACGAGGATATCGATCTCGTGCTGGTGCGCGAAAACCTCGAAGGTTTATACGTTGGCTTCGAGCACTACATCCCGATCGACGGCGATCCGCATGCCGTGGCGATCTCGTCCGGCGTCAATACGCGCGCCGGTTCACGTCGCATCGCCGAGTTCGCGTTCGACTACGCCGCAAAAAACGGGCGCAAGAAAGTGACCATCGTGCACAAGGCCAACGTGCTGAAGGCCTTGACGGGCGTGTTCCTCGAGACGGCACAACAAGTGGCGAAGAAGTACGAAGGAAGGGTCGCGGCGGACGAGCGCATCGTCGATGCGTGCGCGATGCAACTCGTGCTCAAGCCGTGGCAATTCGACGTGATCGTCACCACCAACCTGTTCGGCGACATCCTCTCCGATGAGATCGCGGGGCTGGTGGGCGGGCTGGGCATGGCGCCGGGCGCCAACATCGGCGAAGGCGCGGCGATCTTCGAGGCCGTGCACGGATCGGCACCCGACATCGCCGGCAAGGGCATTGCCAATCCGCTCGCATTGCTGCTCGCGGCTGCATTGATGCTCGACCATGTCGGGCGCCTCGAACAAGCGCGCCGCCTGCGGGTTGCGATCGACGGCGCGCTGCGCGAGGACGGAATACGCACCGCCGACCTCGGCGGCAAGGCGACCACCCGCGATATCACGCAGGCAATCGTGCGGCGGCTCTAGTCCTTTCGCGCGGCGACTGACCATTTCCCCTCCCGTTCAACGGGAGGGGGAAGGGGTGGGGATGGGGTGCGCAAAATGAGGTTCATCTTTTACTTCAGCGAGTCCGTGCCGGCTTTTGCCACCACACCATCCTGGTCGGACGCCATGCCTGACACTCCGATGCCGCCGATGATCTTGCCTTCGACCGTAATCGTCAGGCCACCTTCGACCGGGCTCGCGCCGCGCAGTCCGAGTGCGCGCATACCATCACCGCCCTTGGCGACCATGTCCTGGAACACCTTGGTCGGGCGCCTGTACATGGCGGCCGAAACGGCCTTGTCCTGCGCGACCTGGACGCTGGCGGTTTGTGTGTTGTCGTGCCGCTGGTAGAGCACGAGTTGTCCTGCCGCGTCGACGATGGCGATCGCCATCGGCCATGCGTTCTTGCGCGCCTCGGCATCTGCCGCAGCCAGCACCTTTTTGGCCTGATCAAGCGTGATGTTGGAACCGTATTGCGGCACTTGCGCGCAGGCAAGCGAGCCTAGGGTTAACCATGCTGCACCTATCACGGCGCGAAGGGACCGAGCGGTCATCGACGTTTCTCCTCGAGTTTGTAGTTTGTGATCCGCCGCGAAACCCGTGTTCGCGGTGGTTGGGGCAAACAGCGCAGGACGCCTCTTATTCCGCGCCGGGCGCGATCGTGCTCCGAAGTGCACGGGTTGCGCCTCTCGCGGAAGCTGAATGAAGCGCGTGCTGCTCGTGTGTTTGCTGGTACTTGCGCTCGGCGTTGTCACCGTGTCCGGTTACATGCGCCTGGCCGCAGATGGGATCGACTGTCAGCCGTGGCCGGCTTGTTACGGCAGGGAGACAACCACCCACGCGCTGGCTTCAGCGTCGACCATCGCGCTGCTGCAGGGTATCTACTGGATCACTCTGGCGGGCTACGGGCTGCTCGCTCTGAGCTTGTTTCTCGTCGTGCGGCGCCTGCTTGCGTTGCTTCCTCTATTCGCATTCCTGCTCACGCTCGGCGGAAGTGTCGACTCCACGCTTCCTCTGGCGGAACTTGCCCAGTCGGTTGGTGGTCTGGCATGCGTGGCCGTGCTTGGGCCTCTGATGGTTCCGTGGGTCGATGAACCGCTCGCGCAGACGCGCGCAGGACGGTTTGCACTCGTCGCGCTGCTTCTCCTGTTGGCGCTGCAAGTGGTGACGGGAACGCTCATCAGCGTGCGCAGTGCCGGCGCGGCATGTGCAGTGGCGTGCGACTTCGTCTGGTTGCCGGGTGCGTGGAAGTTGTTCGATCCGCTGCAAACGGGCAGCGCGATCGATCTTCTGCGCAACACCGCGGGCGGGCAGCCGCTGCAGGCGCTGCACCGGCTCACAGGCATCGGGCTGGTGATGGTTGCGACCGCCGGTGCGCTTGCGCTCGTGCCTGCACGCCACGGTCAACTCGTGGTCCTTGTGCTCGTAACGACTGCGCTACTGGGTATGGCGATTGCCGCCAATGATGGACCGGCGCTTGCCGTGCTTGTGCACGCACTGGCCGGCGCGATCGCGATCGGTCTGGTTTGGGCCGCGATCGTGCGTTCGCGCCACCTTAACGGGAATCGATGAGCCGCGCAGGTGCACCTGCACCCGAGAAGCGTGCCGATCCGACCGCCTGACTCTTCGCGGCAATGTCCTACGTTCCGACCGAGGAATTGCGCTCGGACGAGCCTGTCGAACACCCTGTAAGACCCGTTTTTGCCTGGCACTCCACTCGAGAGAGTGCTGCGTTGCCTTTTTTCACCGCTTTTCGGACGATGTTGGCAGAACCTTTGCTAGTCATCATGCAACTCAGTGGTACGTTGCTGAAATCGGGTGCCTTCCACTCCAACGGAGGTTTGTGATGAGTGCATCGGCGATGGTCCCTGCTACGACAAAACCGGCGATTTCGATCGCAGGTTTCAAGGATGTCTATCGCGTCCCGGAGGTCGAGGAAGCCCTGGCCGAGTTGCAGGAACTCGGCAGCGGTGGCAACGAAGCACTGAAGGCCACCTACCTCAAGATGATCAAGACGGGCGGCCAGCGTTTCACCATCAAACCGTCGGCGCTGCCCGATATCGATGCGCTGATCAACGATCTTCCCAACTTCGCCGAACCGCTCGAAGACATCCGGCGCCAGCTGGTGCTGAGCCTCGCGGGCGACGATTCGCTCGATCTCGAGCCGATGCTGCTGCTCGGCGATCCCGGCATCGGCAAGACGCATTTCGCGCGCCGGCTCTCGCTGTTGCTCGGCACGGGCTACAACTTCATCGGCATGAGCTCGCTTACCGCGGGCTGGATTCTTTCGGGCGCGTCGGCGCAGTGGAAGAACTCCAAGCCGGGCAAGGTGTTCGATGCGCTGGTCAACGGTGACTATGCCAACCCTGTGATCGTCGTCGACGAGATCGACAAGGTCGGCGGCGATCAGCAATACGATCCGCTGGGCAGCCTTTACACGCTGCTCGAGCGCGACACCGCAAGCGAGTTCGTCGACGAGTTCGCCGAAGTGGCGATCGACGCGTCGGACGTGGTCTGGATCGCGACCGCCAATGACGCGCGCGCGATTCCCGAGCCGATCTTGAATCGCATGAATGTTTATTCGATCGACGCGCCGGATGCCGACGGGTCGCGCCATATCGCGACTTGCATCTATCGCGAGCTGCGCGAGGAACACAGCTGGGGCAAGCTGTTCCCGCCCGATCTGAATGCGGATGCGCTCGACCGCGTTGCGAAACTCAAGCCGCGCGAAATGCGGCGCGTGATGTTGACCGCCTTCGGCAATGCCAAACTCGCGGGCCGACATCAAGTGCTTGCCGACGACGTCTCCGACGAACGCATCGCGCGCAAGGCGCGCATCGGGTTCTAAGGCGGGTTATTTCTTCGCCGCCGGCTGCGGCGTGGCGACTACCTTGCGATAGATCGGTCCCCAGATTGGATGTCCGACCTCCACGTCCGACAACGTAAATCTCGCATCGGCTGCGAACGCATCGCGAAACTGCTGCTCGCACTCGGCGAGGCGATTGAAGGCACACGCAAGAAACGCCAGGTACTTGTGCGCTACCGCCGTGTCGTGGGCGTCGCCCAAGCCCTGCGCAAGCGCCGAACGCACCGCGAGCTCGGCGCGTTCGAACGATCCGTCCTCGTATAGCCGCATGCCGTTGATGAGCGCTCGTTCAGCAGGACGCTGATAAAGCGCAACGATGCTCTGCGTGGCGGGCGGTGGTGGTGCCGGCGGTGTGGTTTCGCACGCTGCCAGGCCGACGATGGCAAAAGCGCAGAAAAGCGGCCGCAGGCGCATCCTCATTGGAAACGGTGGCGGATGCGCAGCGGCTTGGCCGGATCGACATCCACCGTCGCGGCAACCGCGGGTAGTTCACCGTGACGAATTTCGATTGTGTGGCGCCCAGGCGACAGCTTCAGTTCCGCCAGCGGTGGTGCCACGCCCGCCGGTTTGTTGTCGACCAGGACCTCTCCCCAGGGGGCGATGTCGAACGTCACCAGACCCAGCGCTCCGGGAGCGGGCAGGGCTTCCGGAGCCGGCGCCTTCGCAGCGCTGGGCAGCGCTGCGGCGAGGCTTGCGCCGGTGGGTCGGCCGGCGAACTGCGCAAGCAAAACTCCGAGAATCACGCCGAAGGCGATCAGGCCACCCACCGCGGCGACCGCGGTGCGGTGACCGCGCACCCATTCGACACTGCGGCGCCACGCGAGCTGGGTGAACTCGCTGGTGGCACCCGCCAGTGACGGCTCTGGCTCACGCGACGCGGCCGCGATGGGTCCAGGCAGCGTGGCCGCTTCGCTGGGCGGGACTGGCTGCTCGGCGCTCGTTGGCGCGGGCGATGGTGTCGGCAACGGATCCGGTGCGATGACCTGGCGGGTTGCGGGTTTCAACGTCGCCACCGTGGCCCGCCCCGTTTGCGTGCTGGGACGCGGCGGCAGGAACAGCGTCGCCTCCGGGTCCGGATCAGCCAGGGGGGACCGTGCTGGGGGCGCGGCAAGCGGGATGCCGATCGTTCCCGGCGGTACGTGCGACTTGCGCTCGTTCCAGAGAAACGCCGTCAGCGCGTCGCGCAGATCCCCGGCGGTACGGTGGCCCGTCGGGTGTTCCGGTGCCAGCGTGTCGTCGACAATGCGCGCGAGTTCGGTCGGCGTGTCGGCGCGCAGCGTGAGCACCGACTGGCTGGCCTTCCCATCACTGTCGAACTGCGGCGCCCTGCCTGAAAGCATCATGTGCAGCACCGCCGCCACCGAGCGCACGTCGTGCTGGCGCGCTTCTTCGGTCAATTCGTTCTGGAAGTAGGGCAACAGCTTCTCGGTGCGGACCAGCGCGTCCTCGCCGGCGGCGCCGCTGTCGATCCAGCCGCCAAAACCCTCCACCTTCGGCGCGCCGTCGCTCTGGAGCAGCACGTGCTGCGGCCCAAGATGGCCGTGCGCAAGGCCGTTGACATGCGCATGTTCGATGGCATCCGCGACGCGCGCCGCGATACTGGCGCAATGGACGAACTCGGGTCGCCAGCCGCCGGCCAGCAGTTCGGCGAGCGAGCGGCCGGCGACGCGTTCGATCGCGAGATAGGCAATGTTGTGCACGCGCCCCGCATCGAAGACGGTCACGATGTGAGGGTGATGCAGCTTGCCGGCGGCTTGCGCCTGGCGTACGAAAGCCGCTTCCAACGGGGCGATCTGCGACTCGTTGCTGTCGGGAATGGTGGCAGGTGCGGGCAGTTGCACCGCCTTGAGAATGACCTCGCGATGCATCACCGGGTCCATGCCGATGTACGTCACGCTCGAACGATCCCGTCGCAGCTCGCGCAAAACCGCGTAGCGCCCGATAAGGCGCAGGTTCGGAGAAAGCGCGTCGTTCATCTCATGGCATTGCTGGGGCGCGGGCTGGCGCGAGGGTAGACCAACGGCGACAGCTACGCCAATCGCCCGAACGTCCGGAGTTTCGCGCCAATCGACGCGGGCGATCCATCAAAAACGGTGTTGCAGGTTCAGCGTCTGGCCCGGTTTGATCTCGACTCGCGCCGAAAAAGGCGGCGCGGAGCCGTTGCGTACTTCGATCACGTGCGTTCCGGACGGCAATGCAAGCCGATTCAGGGGCGGCGAAACGCCGCGTGTTGCGCCGTCTACGAACACTTCGCCCCAGGGGGCGACCGCAAGCGTTACAAAACCCTCAGCCGACGCGAGCATCTGCGCGCTCGACGTTTCGGTACGTGTCACGCGCGCGGCCTTGCGCGGCGCCTTTGGCGCTTCGACGGGCGCGCCGTGCGTTTCGGGCGGCGGAGCCACCACGGGTGCGGGCTCAGTAATGATGGGCGTTGGTACCGGCGCGATCGAAGCACGTGTTGTGACTTCGGCCACCGTTGGCGCCGGCGCGT
This sequence comes from Burkholderiaceae bacterium, assembly GCA_035635915.1. Taxonomy (GTDB): domain Bacteria; phylum Pseudomonadota; class Gammaproteobacteria; order Burkholderiales; family Burkholderiaceae_F; genus JAKANT01. The sequence continues at coordinate 7,907 of DASQAE010000472.1, forward strand.
TGTCGCCGAAGGCAAACCAGGCCGTGATCAGTACTGCCGCGACCACCGCGATTGCGATGGTGCGCGGCGTGGCGCGGCGCCACAGCAGATCGCCCAGGCTCATGAGCATCGCGCGCGACCCGCCGAGGGTGCCGTAGCTCGACTGATTGGCGGCGTTGGTTGAAGGCTGGCCTGCGAATGCAGCCAGGTCGTTGCGCAGATCACCGGCGCTTTGGTAGCGCTTCTCGATGTCCTTTTCGAGCGCCTTGTTGCAGATGTCGATCAGACGCGGCGGAATGTTGGTTTTCTGCGGATCGAGCGTGGCCGGCGCGTCCGAAATCACCTGCGCGAGCGTCTCGTCGATGGTGCTGCCGTCGAACGCACGCCGCCCCGCAAGCAGCTCATACAGGATCGTGCCGATGGAAAACACATCGCTGCGCGCATCCAGCTTGCGCCCGAGCGCCTGTTCCGGCGACATGTAATTGGGCGTACCGATGAGCTGGCGCCGCTCGGTGCTGGTTTCACCGAGATTGGCGAGTGCGACCCCAAAATCCAGCACTTTCGGTTTGCCGTCGCGCTGGATGAAGATGTTGCTCGGCTTGATGTCGCGGTGGATCAGCCCGCGTTTGTGTGCGAAGTGCACCGCATCGGCGACCCGCAGCATCAGCGATGCCACCTGGCGCGGACTGAAGTGCTGGCCCGCAACGATCACTTCGTGCAAGTCGCGCCCGTGCAGGCGCTCCATCGCGAGGTAGGCCAGCGAATCGGTCTTGCCCGCATCGAACACGGTGACGATGTGCGGGTGATTCATGCCCGCGGCGGCCTTCGCCTCGTTCAGGAAGTTGGCCTCGATGCGTTCGCTCCACTTTCGATCGTGCGTGAGCGGGATCGCCTTGATCGCGACCTCGCGGCTGAGCACCGGATCGAACGCCGAATACACGACACCATTCGATCCGCGGCCGATTTCGGCGCGGATGGAAAAACGTCCGACCATGCGCGGTGCAGAGGCGAGCAGCGCAGACGGTTCGGTGGGCAATGACATGAGCGTGGTGGCAGCCATGCAGGTTCAATTATTGCATCGGCCGGCGCGCCGGAACACTTCGTGACCCCCGTCCGTTCGGTCGAGGAGAGGCGTTTTTCGCAGCCAAAAAAAAGTCTCACGTCATATGACGGCTACGGATTCCTACGAGCGCGCAAACACGATGGTCTCCCGCTTGAGAAGACGTGCCTGCAATGCAAGGCAGATCACTGCGGCAGCGGCACACACCGCGCCCGGGATGACAAGATCGGACGTGCCGACCGGATCGCCGCGCAACGCACGCATCAGTACCGTAAGTTGGGCAATCGCCGGGACGAACCACTGCCAGGGCGCATCGCGCACGGTCAGAAATACCGGAACCACGGCCGAGAACTGCACACCCATGGCGATATAACTCACATAGGTTTGCGCTTCCTTGTAGGTGCGGCCGAACGTCGCAGCCAGCATGTTGATGGCGGCCATCAGTGCCGCAAACGGCAGGAGCAGCGCGACGAAGATCGCAACCTCGCGCCACTGCAGCTGCATCAGCGCCGACAGTGTTTCGCTCGTAACAAGCCGCATCGAGACCATGAAACCGGCCATCGTGAGCACGACGATGACCACCGAATAGGCCATCACGACGCCCCACTTGCCGAGCACCAGCGCGCCGGTCGACAGCGGATTGGCAAGCAGCGGTTCGAGCGAACCGCGTTCGCGCTCGCCCGCGGTGACGTCGATTGCCACCGACAGTGCGCCGAAGACCGCCACCATCAGCGCCGCCCATGGCACGATGAACAGGAGCTGCGCACCGCGCGCCTGGCTCGGCGCGAGGCTCACTTCGCGCACCTCGAGTGGCGCGAGTACCAGTGGGCTGACGCCACGCGCGAACAGGCGCTGCGTGCCCAGCTCGCGGTTGAACCCGGCAAGGAGGCGGATGCTGGCACGCACCACCGCCTGCGCCTTGTCATGGCTGTCGTCGAAGATCGCTTCGACCGCGACCTGCTCGCCGCGCTCGAGCTTCTGCTCGAAGTCCACCGGCGGAACCAGCACTGCGTTGCCCAGGGTGCCGCTGCGCAACTGATCGCGATAACCCTGCGGCGCAGGCACGATCGTGGCGCCGGCGCGCTGGAGGAAGTTGACCAGCGTCGGCGCGTACTCGGCGTGTTCGATCACCACCTCGCGCTTGGCGATCTTTTCCTCGACCCCGCTGACGAAGTTCGACACCAGTAGAAAGACCGCCGGACCGGACAACAGCGAGATAAAAAGCGCAATCATCCACGTGCGCCGATCGCGCACTGCGTCGGCCAGTTCCTTGCGAAAGATCGTCCATGAGGTCGTCATGCATGGCCCTCGACGGGCTGCGCGGCGCCCGACTCGCGCGCGCGCGCCTCGAGCGCCAACTGCACGAACGCGTCCTCGAGGTTGTCGGTGCCGGCGGCCGCGCAGAGATCGGCGGCGGTGCCGTGCGCGACGGTCCTGCCGTGCGCGACGATGACGATCTCGTCGCACAGCTGCTCGACCTCCTGCATGATGTGGGTGGAAAAGAGCAGGCATTTGCCCTGGTCGCGCAAATGTCGCAACAGGCGGCGCAGTGCGCGCGTCGACATGACGTCCAGTCCGTTGGTGGGCTCGTCCAGGATCAAATGGCGCGGGTCGTGGATCAGCGCGCGCGCGAGCGCGACCTTCATGCGTTCGCCGCTCGAGAACCCGTCGGTGCGCCGATCGAGCAGATCGCGCATCTCGAGCAACTCGGCCAGCATTGCGAGACGGCTTGCGCATTCGCCACCCGGCACCCGGCGCAGGTCGGCGTAGTAGTTGATGTTTTCGCGCGCGGTCAGACGCGTATACAGGCCGCGTGCATCCGAGAGCACGCCGAGCTCGGTACG
>DASQAE010000473.1:0-3185 GCA_035635915.1 Burkholderiaceae bacterium
TCGGCGCCGACCCGGCTGCCGGGTTCGTGCGCAGCATCGCGCCGGCCGTGGCGGGGCGGCCGCCGGACAGGCGCGGCGTGATCAGGAACATGCGCTCGATGCGCGAGGCGCTGTTGGTGCGGCTCTTGAACAGGTTGCCCACCACCGGCACGTCACCCAGACCGGGCACCTTGTCGACGTTCGACGTGTTGCTCTCGCGCACCATGCCGCCGATCAGCAGGCTCTGGCCTTCGGCGATCAGCGCCTGGGTGTTGATGGTCGAGCGCTCGACGATCGGAATCTGATCGACCGTGCGGCCGGTCAGGCTGCCGTCCTCGACATTCACCATCAACTTGATCCGCGTTTCGTTGTGGTCGCGGAACACGTGCGGCATCACGCGCAGCGACGTGCCGGCACTGACGTTGAACAGATCCACTTCCTCGCGGCCGGCAACGCGCACGAAGAACGTCGACGTATTGTCGAAGATGGCCTCGACGTTCGACAGCGTGACCACCTGCGGGCTGGACACCACCCGCGCCGCGCCTTCGGTCTGCAGCGCGCGAATGCGCGCGAAGAACTGGTTCAGCGATCCCAGCACTACCGAGGCGACGCCTCCCGCGCCAGTGGTCGGAACGGTGCCGGTATACGAAGCTTCGCGGCCGTCGTTGTTCCAGCGCCAGTTGATGCCGAGCTCGCGCGCACGGTCGGTGTTCACATCGATGATGGTCGCTTCGATCTCGAGCGACTGCGGCTCGACGTCGAGTGCGGCGATCAGCTGCTCGTAACGCGGCAGGCGCTCGGGCGCGTCGCGCACGATGACCGCGTTCAGGCGCGGCTCGACTTCGATCGTGACCTGGCGCGGGTCGAACGCCATCGGCGTTGGAGCGGGTTCAGCCGCCTGCGTGGTGTTGTTCAGGGCCGCGACCAGCACGTCGACACCGCTGCGGGTGCGCTGCGAGTCGTTGTTGTTGGATTCGTTCCGGTTGTTCACAGAGGCGCCCTGGCTGGAAAGGCCCTGGCCCTTGAGCTTCGGCTGCGTCGGACGCAGCGTCTGATCCACCGCGTTGGTGGAGGTGCGCGCGCCGACCAATGAGCGCAGGATCGAGGCGACGCCGGGGACGACGACCTGGCGATTGCCGACGTTCATCGTCGTGTCCTGCGCCCATGCATAACGCAGGTAGAACACGCGGAAGTCCATCATTCCGGGCGCCGGCGGAGCCGCTGCGGCGGCCTGCTGCGTCAGGCCGGCGCGGGCAAGTTCGTCGACCTGATCCAGGAAGCGCTTGGTTCCGACCGCAATCAGGTTGCCGTTGCCGGTGTTGCGCAGCGTGTTGCGCGGATCGGGCAGGCCAAGATCGAACGCGTCGCGCAGCAGCTTGTCCGACATCTTCGCCGTCACCGCATACGTCTTGGTCGCGACTTCGGCGGCCGGCACCACGTGCATCACCGCGCCGTCGTAGTAGGTGACCAGGTTGTAGATGCGCGAGATGTCGCGCAGCACCTTTTCCGCCGAACCGGCGAAGGTGCCGTTCACGTTGGCGGTGAGAGTCGGGGAAACGGAAACGGGCACGTCGACCGCGGCCATCAGCGTTTGCATGAAAGCCGCGATCGGCTGTTCGCGCGCCGTGATCGACACGTTGCGCAGGCCGTTCGGCATCACACCTGCCTGCGCCACCGTCCCGGCGAACAGCGCCGCGACGATCGCACCGCGCGCAGCAAAGCGAGCGAGGCGTGCAAAGCAGGAAACAACGAGGTTCGACATTTACGCAGCCTCCAGCATGGGCGCACCGGGAACGTCAACGCGGTCGAGGACTTCGAGTTGCAGCGTGGGCATCAACTCGTGATACGAGAGCACCGGCGTGTCGAAACACTCCGGTTCGATCAACTTGCGCATGTGCCAGCGCACGTCGATCGCCGTGAGCACCGCCGCGGGTTTGTGGCGGCCGATCGAAGCGGCGAGGTTCGCGCTGACGCGGCGCGCGGTTTCGGGATCGAGGGCAAGCTGGGCCACACCGCCGCTCACGCGCACGGCCTGGCGCACCATCTCCTCGAGTTGCGGCTGCAGCATGATGGCGCGCAGTTTTCCCTGCGGCGCCACCGTGTGGCTGATCTGGCGCCGCAAGGCGATGCGGGCGAATTCGGTCAGCGATGCAACTTCCTTGTCGCGCTGGCTCGCTTCCGAGAGCGCTTCCAGGATGTCGCGCAGATTGCGGATCGACACCGACTCCGAGACCAGGCGGCGCATGACTTCGGCGACGCGCAGCAGTGGCAGCGTGCGCAGCAGCTCCTTGACCACGTCGGGAATCTCCTGCGATGCGCGGGTGAGCAGGTTGGTCGTGTCCTGCACGCCGAGGAACAGCGGAGCATTGCGGCGCAGGGCCTGGCGCACGGGCTCGACCAGCGCTGCATGCGGCGCCTGGCGCGCGATTGCCCCCTGCGCGATCGGCACTTCGTAGGCAAGCAATTCCCATTGGCCGGCCGTGGCGTCACTGGTTTCGCCATGCAGGTGGATGCGCGGCAGCGACAGGCCAAGGTTGAGCTGGAAGTCGTCCAGCAGCTCTTCGAGATTGCGCTTGAGCATCTGCGTTTCTTCCGTCGCGAGCATGGCGGAAGGAAGGCGCAACAGCAGGGCCACTGCAGGACGTTGCACCGGCGGTGCGGTGGTGGCCACTTGGTGCTGGACTTCGAGCTTCTTGACGAGGCCACGCACCGCCGGGTTACGGACCTTGCGAATCCGATCGCGCAGGCTCGGCGTCAAAATCACGCCGAAGCTGCCGGCGATCAACGCGAGCACGATGAAGACCGGGGCCGGGAAACCGGGGACCACTGCCATCAGCAGGCAGATTCCGGCCGCGACCAGCAGCACGCGTGGTTTGGCGGTCATCTGCTTGCGGATCGCGTCGCCGAGGTGTTTGTCGTCCTCGTCGCTGCTGCGCGTGACGATCAGGCCGGCCGCCATGGCGCCCAGCAGCGCCGGAATCTGCGCAACCATGCCTTCGCCGATCGTGAGGATCGAGTACTTGTTCATGGCCACGCCGAGGGCGAGGTCCTGCATCATCACGCCGATCGCCAGGCCGCCGAGCAGGTTGATGACGATGATGACGATGCCGGCGATCGCGTCGCCCTTGACGAATTTCATCGCGCCGTCGAGGCTGCCGTGCAGCTTGCTTTCCATCTCGAGATTCTTGCGGCGGCGCTTTGCTTCG
>DASQAE010000474.1:0-1734 GCA_035635915.1 Burkholderiaceae bacterium
CCGCCAACGTGCGTGCCGCGGGCTCAGCCAACGTCCGCGTCAGCCAGGTGGTTGCGCCGGCGAAGAACAACGCGTGCAGCACGCCTGAGAATCCGCGATACCAATCGATCTGCGGATAAACAAGCGCAAGCCCGGCGCTGATCGCAACGCCCGCGCCGAGCACGACAAACACCTGCCGCGCCGGCGACAGTTCCTGGGCGAACAAGCGCGCCACGATGAACCATGCGGCCGCGTTGATCAGCGCGTGCACCCAGTTGATGTGCACCCAGTGTCCGGTCAGCAGCCGCCATGGCTGCGCGCCGAGCGCGGCGTGCTGGTATTCGAGCACCGCCCCGACTTGCGGCAACGCGGAGGCGACGCCCTGCAGCAGGACGAAGATCAACGCGCCCGCCAGCGCGAAACGTTCGGCGCGAGAAATCATGGGTCAGCGAACCTGACGGCGGCGATCAGCGGATTTGAGTGGTTGGCAAGCGTGCATGCGATGAATCGCACGACCTGCTTCGTATAATGCCTGCTCCCCTCAACGCGCAGTACGCGACGCCGCAAGCGCTCGAGCGGAGCGTTTCCAGACGCCGCGCACGCTTCTACTCCGCCGATCATGCGAATCATCACTCTCGAAGAACTCGCCGCGGCGGGTGCCTTGCGCGGCAAACGCGTGTTCATTCGTTCGGATTTGAACGTGCCGCTCGACGATGCGGGCAATATCACCGAGGACACGCGCATTCGCGCGTCGGTGCCTGCCATCAAGATGGCGCTCGATGCGGGCGCGGCGGTGATGGTCACATCGCACCTGGGTCGACCGACCGAAGGCGAGCTCAAGCCTGGGGAATCATTGGCACCGATCGCAAAGCGGCTCGCCGAATTGCTCGGCCGCCCGGTGCCGCTCAAGACGAACTGGGTCGACGGAGTACAGGTCGCGCCTGGCGAGGTGGTGCTGCTCGAGAACTGCCGCGTGAACAAGGGCGAGAAGAAAAACTCGGACGAACTGGCGCGCAAGCTGGCGGCCTTATGCGATGTGTACGTCAACGACGCCTTCGGTACGGCGCACCGGGCGGAGGCGACAACGCACGGGATCGCAAAGTTCGCGCCGATCGCGTGTGCAGGCCCGCTCCTGGCCGCTGAAATCGCCGCGCTTGGCAAAACGCTGGTCAATCCACGTCGTCCGCTGCTCGCCGTCGTTGCGGGCAGCAAGGTATCGACCAAACTCACCATCCTGAACAACCTGGCGCAGAAGGTGGATCGCCTGATCGTGGGCGGCGGTATCGCCAACACGTTCCTGCTCGCGGAAGGATTTCCGATCGGCAAATCGCTCGCCGAACCCGACCTCGTACCCGAGTGCAAGAAGATTCTGGCGACTCTTGCTGCGAAGGGCAGTACGTTGCCGTTGCCGATCGACGTGGTCGTGGCCAAGGAGTTCAAAGCCGACGCGCCCCCCACGGTGCGCCGCGCCACCGAGGTGCAACCCGATGAACTGATCCTCGACGTCGGGCCGGCCAGCACGCTCGCGCTGGTGGGCCTGGTACGCGACGCAGCAACGATTGTCTGGAACGGTCCGGTCGGAGTGTTTGAGTTCGACGCGTTTGCCGAAGGGACGCGCCAGCTTGCGCTCGCGATTGCCGGCGCCACGGCGAACGGGGCATTCTCGATTGCGGGCGGTGGGGATACGCTCGCCGCCATCGCCAAGTACCGCATCGCGGACAAGGTGAGTTATATCTCGACCGGCGGCGGTGCCTT
>DASQAE010000475.1:0-3136 GCA_035635915.1 Burkholderiaceae bacterium
CTCCAGCATCGCATCGCTGCGCACCAGCAGCGCCACGATGGCGCCCGACGCCGCCGCCGTCTGCGCGCCGTACCAGAAGCACGCCACGATGGCGCGCACCAGCGCCGGCACGTTGGCGCCCCAGATGCCGAACGACGCACGCGCCAGCACCGGGTACGGCACGCCGGTCTTCACCCCGGCATAACCGACGAGGTTCATCAGGAAGAAGATGAGCAGCGAGCCGAGGCCGATCGCGATGATGAAATTGAAGAAGCTGCCGCACAGCAGGAACAAGCTTGCCGCGAGGTAGTAGCCCCACAGGCTGTGCACGTCTGAGGTCCAGACGTTGAAGATGCTGAAGGCTCCCCACCTGCGATCTTTCGCCGGCGCGAGATCCTCGTTGTATAGACCCGGCGACGCATTCGGAATGTCCATTCGTCCTCTCCTTGTGAATAGCGTCACCCCGACGAGGATGGCCGCTCACCCCTCTAAGACAGCAAATCCAGCAGCGTGCGCGCGACCACCTTGGTCGCACGCCGCAAATCCTCCAGCACGATGTGTTCGTCGGCGCGTTTGGCGTTGCTCTCGAGCACCGTGCGCGGTCCCGCACCGTAGATCGCCGCCGGTACACCCGCTGCACCATAGAGGCGCACATCGGTGTACAGCGGCGTGCCCGACGTGGGAATGCGCTCCCCGAACACCGCTTCGCCGTGGCGCTGCAAAGCCTGTACCAGCGGCGCGTTGCGCGTGTCGGGCTTCCACGCCTCGGCGAGCAGCAGGCGCTTGATCTCGATCTGCACGCCGGGTTGGGTGGCCGCGGCCTCGGCGATGACGCGGCGGTTCTCCGCTTCGACCTCGACCGGGTTCTCCTCGGGAATCATGCGGCGATCGAGCCGGAATACCACCTTGCCCGGAACCACGTTGGTGTTGGTTCCACCTTCGATACGGCCCACGTTCAGATACGGGTGGGTAATGCCCGTCACCTTCGACGTGATCGACCGGTAACGCTCGTTCTGCGCATACAGCGCATTGAGGATCGTCACCGCGGCTTGCAATGCATCGATACCCGTCGCTGGAATCGCCGCGTGCGCCATCTTGCCGTGCACCGTGACTTCCATCTGCAGACAGCCGTTGTGCGCAGTGACCACCTCGAAGCTGAAACCCGCTGCGAGCAGGAAGTCCGGTTTGGTCAGCTTGTGCTTCAGCAACCACCCGGGTCCGAGCTCACCGCCAAACTCCTCGTCGTACGTGAAGTGCAGTTCGACCCCTCCCTTTAGCGGCGCCTGCAAGGCTTCGAGCGCACGCACCGCGAAGGTGTAGGTCGTGAAGTCGCTTTTGCTGACCGCGGCGGCGCGCGCGTACAGCTTGCCGTCCACAACTTCGCCACCGTACGGGTCGTGGGTCCAGCCTTCTCCGGGAGGCACCACGTCGCCGTGCGCGTTGAGCGCGATCGTCGGCCCGTCGCCGTAGCGCCGGCGCACGATCAGGTTGGTGATGGACATCAAGCCGTAGTCGCGCACCTGCTGCGCCGGCACCGCGTGACGTTCCGCCTGAAAGCCAAAACGCTCGAGCAGCTCGGCGGTGCGCTCGGCGTGCGGCGCGTTGTTACCCGGTGGCGTATCGGTAGGGACGCGCACCAGTTCCTGCAGGAGCTGCACCTGATCTTCGAAATGCGTGTCGATCCAGGCGTCGAGCGCGGCGTAGTTTTTGTTCATGCGAGTTCAGCGGCCAATTGATGCAACAGGTCCTGCATGGCCAGCACGGCGAGTTCGGTGTCGTCGTTGGTGACCGCTTCGAGCGGGTTGTGACTGATGCCGGCATTCAGCCCGCGTACGAACAGCATCGCCTGCGGCATCAGTTCGTGCAGCTTCATTGCATCGTGCCCGGCGCCGCTTGGCATTCGATGCAGCGGCAGACCGAGCGACTCGACCGCGTGTTCCCAGCGCAGCTGCCACTGCGGCGCGCTTGGTGCCGCGGCGGCGCGCATCGTCTCTTCGATCCTGTAGCGCACGCCTTCGCGCTCGCAGATCTGGCCCAGGTGAGCGAGCACGTCTTTCGCGCAGGCGTCGCGCACTTCGTTGGTGGTGGCGCGAATGTCCAGGCTGAACCTGCACAACCCGGGCACCACGTTGATCGACCCAGCGGGGACTTCGAGCATGCCGACCGTGCCCACGAGATTGGGAACCGCCGCCGCGCGCTTGCGCACGAACAAGACAAGTTCCGCCACTGCAGCGGCCGCGTCGCGGCGTCGATTCATCGGCGTGGTGCCGGCGTGACTCGCCATGCCGACCACTTCGCCGACGTACCTGACGGCACCGTTGATCGAGGTAACGATGCCGAGCGGCAGGTCGATCTCGTTGAGTACCGGCCCCTGCTCGATGTGCACTTCGACGAATCCCAGATACCTGGCCGCCTCGCGCGCCAGCTTGGGAATATCGGCGACACAAAGGCCGGCGCGCTCCATCGCCTGGCGCATGGTGACGCCGTCGGCATCTTTTTGTTCGAGCCAATGCGGCTCGAAGTGACCGACCAGCGCGCCGGAGCCGAGGAACGCCGCCTTGTAGCGCTGGCCCTCTTCCTCCGCAAAGCCCACCACCTCGAAACCGAATGGCAAACGTTTGCCGGCACGCGCAAGTTCGCGCACGCAGGCCATCGCGACAAAGATGCCAAGGCGGCCGTCGTACTTGCCGCCGTTGCGCACGGTGTCGTAGTGGCTGCCGGTCAGCAGCCGCCGCGCATTGGGATCCTTGCCGTGATAAACCCCGACCACGTTGCCCACCGCGTCGATCTCGACCGAATCGAAGCCGCAGTCTTCACGCATCCAGTGCGACAGGCGCTGCGCACACGCACGATGTGCATCTGTTAGATACGTAACGGTAAGTTGGCCTTTCTCGGCGTAACCAGGATCACTGTGCTGCGCCAGACGTTCGGCCCAGTCCCAGACCAGGTTGCCCAGTTCCGGCACAAAGCCGAACTTGTCGTCGAGACGGATCTCGGCGATGCGGTGGATGTTGCGCAGCGCTTCCTCAAATTCGAACTCGGGATGGTTTTCCAGCCGCCGCGCAAACGTCGCGATGATTTCGTCTTTGCCGAGCCCGGTGCCGCGCGGTCCGCGCACCGCGAGGATGAACGGGAAGCCGAAGCGCGCGTTGTAATC
>DASQAE010000476.1:0-3497 GCA_035635915.1 Burkholderiaceae bacterium
CGTCGGACCCATCAACGAACAGTGATACGCGTCGCAGATGGTGAATGCATCCGCGAGCGCGAAATGAAATGGAATGTCCTTGCGGACGTGATAGGTCATGCTCGTCACGCCCTTGTTCGGCACCCACTGATCGTGATTGCCACCGTTCCAGGCGGCGTGAGTGTCGTTCCAGCCGTGCGGCGGATCGGGCAGGAACGTCAGGCCAAGGTTGGCGACCGGCGGACGGAACGGCAACAGCTCGCCCGTGCCGTGGGGCTGATGCCAGACCGATTTGCCCGATGGCAGTTTCACCGCGCGCGGATCGGCAAAGCCGCGCACGCCGCGCAACGTGCCGAAATAATGATCGAAGGAGCGGTTTTCCTGCATCAGGATGACGATGTGCTCGACATCCGCGATGCTGCCGTGGCGGTTATGAGCGGGAATCTCCAATGCGCGCGCGATGCTGGCCGGTAACGCGCTGGCCATCGCACCGGAGCTGATCAGCTTGAGGAACGAGCGACGAGCAGGTGTGTCCATGGTGCCCTCTCCTGAGACAGAAGGCAGCGAGTGCAGCAGAGCAATGTGTTGGTCGGATGACGAACGCGCGGCGGTTGAATTGGTCGCGTGTTGGGGGGAGTTGTTGCCGGGGTGTGACCTCTGTTCTGTTCAGCGTTTGTGCCTCTGCAGTCCACTCTACGCCGCGGTTCCCGCGATCCGTGCCGCGTTGTCGTGCATCACATCGAGCACGAAGCGGATGACCGCCTGCACCGGCTGCGCCAGACGCGCTTCGCGCGGATAAACCAGCGCAAGTTGCCGCGTCGCGAGCACATGGGGCGTCAGGCGCACCAATCCCGCCTGCTCATTCGCGCCCAGGCAAGGAAGCAGAGCCAGGCCCGCGCCGCTGAGCGCGGCGGCTTGCATGTCGGACATTTCGCGACTGCGCAAGACCACCGTCGCGCCGCGCGTGCGCTGCTCGATCCACTTGGCCGCCGGCACCTCCGACAGCGTGAGATCGAAGCCAATGATGTCGTGACCGCGCAGATCGTCCAGATCGGCAGGCGCCGGATGGCGCGCCAGGTACGCAGGGGCGGCATAAAGCGACCAGCCGGATTCGCCGAGCGGGCGCACGATCAATTCCTGGTCGACCACCGGGCCGCTGCGGATCGCGAGATCGGCTTCTCCGCGTTTCAAGTCGACGGGCCGTGCACCCGTGAGCAACTCCAGCGTCAACTGCGGATGCGCGTTGCGCAATCGCTCCAGGTTCGCCGAGAACAGCCCCGTGAAACCCGTGGGCATGGCCAGCCGCACGCGTGCCTGCCGCTGCGAAACACGGCCATGCACGGCCAACACTGCGCGGTCGACGTCTTCTACCAGTGGCACCAGGCTTGCGCCGAGTGGTGTCAGATGCAGGCCGTCCGGCGCGCGGATGACCAGCGGCGCACCGAGCGTGCGCTCCAGCGCGGCGAGCCTGCGGCCGATGGTGCTGTGGTCGACACCCATCGCGCGCGCTGCACCCGCGAGCGTGCCCGCCTGCGCCGCGCGCAAGAAGAATCGCAGGTCGTTCCAGTCAAGGTCTTCGTCGGCGGGCATTCATGCGCATCCTTGCACAGCCCCTGTGCGGCGATGCTGAATCGACAGCCGCGGCATCCGGTCCCACGATGCAGCCTCTTTGCGACAGGAGGTTCTCATGGCAGTGATCGTGGTGGCGGACGTACATGGACAGACCGAGGCAGGATACGACGGCATGCTCAAGGTGCTTGCGGACGTTGCACGACGGGCGGAGGGTTTTGTGCTGCACAGCGCCTACCGGGTCGACGACAACTGGCGCGTGGTGGAAGTGTGGCGCACGAAGGCGGAGGCGGACCAGTTCTTCGCCAAGCAGGTCGCGCCGAACTTGCCGCCCGGGGTGCGTCCCAAGCGCACGGTGTACGAAGCGCATAGCCTGGTGACCGCCTGACGTCTTGCACGCAGCGCGCTCACGCGGATGCGCCGCTCGGCCGCACCAGCGTATCGAGCAATCGCTCCGTCGCTTCGTTCAGATCGCGCGCGCGGCCGGTGTGCACGGGGGAGACCTGAATGCTCGTGCTGCGCGGCGCGACCAGCCAGTCGAAACGTTCGCGCAGCGACAGCTGGCCGATCGCACCCGCATTGTCGCCGCCAGCGCAGATGGCGGGGATAGCGGCGAGCGCGGTGCGGATGGCGTCGATTTCCACCGCCGGATCGAGCGCGCGCAACCGCGTTTCGTCGAGTTCGATGCGCGCCTGCAGAAAACCTTCCGGCGCGCAGCACACGATCACGCCGGCATTGACGAACTCGCCGCGCTCCACGCGCGGGACCACGCGCACGATCGCATAGTCATACGTGCACAGACCGGGCACGGATGGCCTCCTCGACAAAAGCGCGCGGCGACTGCAGCCGGCGCGAAAGAGCATGGATGTAGGCGGCGCGATTTTCGCCTGCGTCGGCGAACACGGGCTCGGCGCTGAGCCAGCTGTCGGGTATGAGTTGCACGATCTCGGCGATGCGTGCGGGAGTGATGCGCTCGATCATCTGCGCGTCGATCTCCTGCAGCCGGCTCGCCAAGCGAAGCAGCACATGGTCCCTGATGCGTGCAAATGCGCTCATGCTCGTTTGCGCAGCGTCGGCCCAATTGTGGTGAAAGTACAGCGCCGCGCCGTGGTCGATCAGCCACGTCCGGCGATGCCAAACCAGCAGGTTGGTGTTGCGGGCGGTGCGGTCCGGATTGCTGACGAACGCATCGAACCAGACGATGGTCGAGGCGAGGTCGGCCGCGACCGGTTGCGCCAGCGGATCGAACGCCACGGAACCGGGCAGATAGTCGAGCGCCAGGTTCAGCCCGGCGCTCGCGCGGATCAGATCCTGGATTTCAGCGTCGGGCTCGGTGCGCGCGAGTTCACCAACGAGTTGGATGAAGACGATCTCCGGCACCAACAAACCAGCGGCGCGAGCAATTTCGCCCGCTACCAGTTCGGCGATCAGCGCTTTTGCGCCCTGGCCGGCGCCACGAAACTTGAGCACATACAAGCCGTCGTCGTCGGCCTCGACGATTGCCGGCAACGATCCGCCCTCGCGCAGCGGCGTGACGTAGCGGGTGGCGGTGACGGTGCGTAGCTGCATCAGGTTGACGGGCAGCGGCCCGACGTCCGCCCGGCAGCATTCTCGCCGATCTACTGGCGCGACAGCTCCGCCTGCAGAAAGCGCCGCACCGCTGGATCCGATTCAAGCCCGATCGCACGCCGGTACGCGTCCGCGGCCGCTTGCCCGTCGCCGGTGCGCGCGAGCAGGGCTGCACGCGCGGCCCAGTAAGGCTGATATTGGGCGAGCGCAGCGTCAGTGAGTGCATCAAGCGCCGCCAGCCCTTCCGCAGCACCGCGCGATCCGGTCGATAACTCGGCGCGCGCCACCGCGCGATTGACCGCGACCACGACCGAGCCGGTGAGTGCGAACTGAGCGTCGTAGAGCTGCACGATCGCCGCCCAATCCGTCCCGCCGTTCAA
>DASQAE010000477.1:0-2825 GCA_035635915.1 Burkholderiaceae bacterium
GCGCCACTGGCGCCTGGCGCACGGGACCTCAAGCGCCGGCCCCGCTCTCCTCATCGATAGGCCGCATCCTCGGTACGTGCCGCCGCAATTTCCTTTTCGTAGCGGTCGCCCACAGCAAGAAGCATTTCCTTCGTGTAATAAAGGTCGCCCCGTTTCTCGCCGTGATAGTCGGCGATGTGCGTTTCGACGATCGAATCGACCGGGCAACTTTCCTCACAGAACCCGCAGAAGATGCACTTGGTCAGATCGATGTCGTAGCGCGTGGTGCGGCGTGTTCCATCCGCGCGCTGCTCCGATTCGATCGTGATCGCGAGCGCCGGGCACACCGCCTCGCACAGCTTGCACGCGATGCAGCGCTCTTCCCCATTCGGATAGCGGCGCAGCGCGTGCAGGCCGCGAAAACGCGGCGACATCGGTGTGGTCTCCTCCGGATACTGGATCGTTATCTTGCGCGAGAACATGTAGCGCCCGGTCAACGCGAGACCTTTTAACAGCTCCTTCAGGAGCAGGCTGGCGAAAAAGTCCTTGATCGCTTCCATCGCTCAGAACACTCTCAGGGACGCTGCGTTTGGGCTCAGACCAGCCACGTTCTGCACGGGCGCCGACTCACCTTGACTCGGCCGCACTGGGTGAGTCCAGATGTTCCACGGCGTCTGCATCCAGATCGCAACCACCACCAGCCAGAGCAACGTGAGCGGAATGAAGACCTTCCAGCCAAGCCGCATGATCTGGTCATAGCGATAACGCGGGAAAGAGGCGCGGAACCAGATGAACATCGACACCACGAAAAAAATCTTTGCCACCAACCAGAACCAGTCCGAAAATCCATGCAGCCAGGTCGGCAGCGTGAGCCCAAACACGCGCTCGAGGTCCAGCGGCGCAGCCCACCCACCGAGGAACATGATGGTCGCCGTGGTCGACAACAGCATCATGTTGGCGTACTCGGCGAGGAAGAACACGGCGAAGCTCATCCCGGAGTACTCGACCATGTGTCCGGCCACGATCTCCGATTCGCCCTCGACTACGTCGAACGGGTGGCGGTTGGTTTCCGCAACACTGGAAACGACGTAGATCACGAACAGCGGCAGCAGCGGCAGCCAGTTCCACGACAGGAAGTTCCAACCGCGCGCCGCGAAGTAGCCACTGTGCTGGCCCACCACGATTTCGCTCAGATTCAGGCTACCGGCGACGAGCAGAACCGTGACCAGCACGAATCCCATCGCGAGTTCATAACTCACCATCTGCGCCGACGCGCGCAGTGCACCGAGGAACGCGTACTTGGAGTTGGAGGCCCAGCCGGCAATGATCACGCCGTACACGCCCACCGAGGTGATGGCCATCACGAACAGCAGGCCGGCGTTGATATCCGCGAGCACGAGCCCCGGGCCGAACGGAATTACGGCCCAGGCCGCAAGCGCCGGCATCATCACCAGCACCGGAGCGAGGAAGAACAACGGCTTGTCGGCCTGCGACGGGGCGATCAATTCCTTGAAGATCAGTTTGACCGCGTCCGCCCACGGTTGCAGCAACCCCGCGTAACCGACCCGGTTCGGCCCAAGCCGGATATGCATCCAGCCGATGAGCTTGCGCTCCCACAGGGTCAGGTACGCCACGCACACGAGCAGCGGCACCACGACCACGATGATGCGCATCAGCGCCCAGACCGCGGGCCACGCGGCGCCGAGCTTGTCGCTGCCGAGTGCGGTGAACGCTTCCATCACGCCTTCTCCAGCGAAAGCGTGCCGAACATCGCACCGAGCGTGCTGGTCGATGCGTGGCCGGCCGGAATGCGCACCACCTCGTTCGCCAGACCCTCGTCCAGCGCGCATTCGAGCAACGCGCTCGCTTCACCTTGTCGAACTCGCGCCTTGTCGCCTGGCCGCAAGCCCAGCTTTGCGAGAGTGCGGGAGTTGGCCGATGCCTTCGGCGGGCGCGCATCGCGCGTCTTCTGCAGGGGTTCGGAGCGGCGCACGATCGAATCGACGGCGTAGATCGAGACATCCGCCAGCCGCTCGACGCCCCACGCGGGTGGCGCGAGTTGTGGCTGCAAATCGACCTGGTTCGACAGCCGTGCGGCAACATCGGTCGGAATCACCTGCGCGCGCACGGCTTCGGGTGTGTCGTATTCGAACCCCGGCAGCCCGAGCGCTGTGCCAATCACGCGCAAGACCTTCCAGCCCGGCCGCGCATCGCCGAACGGCAAAACAGTTCCATTGAAACTCTGCACCCGCCCTTCGCAATTGACGAACGTGCCGGACGTTTCAGTAAACGGCGTGATTGGCAGGATCGCGTCGGCGTATTCGAGCGCGCCGTTGCGAAACGATGAAAACGCGATCACCGTGTCTGCGCCAGCCAGCGCGCGCATCGCCGCCGCCGGGTTCGCGTGATCGTATTCGGGCTCGAGATTCCAGAGCAGATACGCCTTGCGCGGCTGCTCGACCATTGCGCGCGCGTTCAATCCGCCTTGCGCAGGCGTTGCATTCGCCAGGTAACCGCCAACGCTGTTGGCCGCCGCACCAAGGTAACCGAACGTCGCCCCGGTCTGCGCACAGAGCCACTGCGCCCAGGCTTGCAACTGTCCGGCTTGGGGGTGATCTGCCGCCGCGTTGCCCAGCAAAATCGCCTTGTTCCTGCCGCTCAACAGGCTTGCAGCAACTCTCTTGGCGGTGTCGCTAGCGCTGATTCCACTCACCGGCGCGGTGACACCCTTCGCCTCAGCCACCGCGACGCTGACTTCAGCCAGGGCGCGCACCCACGCGCCTGGAGCGAGGATGATCTTATTGGCGATCGGCATCAGCAGTTCATCGTCCGCAGCGTGCACCACG
>DASQAE010000478.1:0-2218 GCA_035635915.1 Burkholderiaceae bacterium
GTGAGCGTCGGCCATGAGACCCGTCGACGCTCCAGATCTCGGCCGCGACCTGCGCCTGAAGGCATTGTTGGCCGCGTTTCACCTCGCAAGCCCCGCGCTTCCCGTCGGCGGATTTGCTTACTCGCAGGGTCTGGAGATGGCAATCGCCGACGGTGTCGTCAACGATGCGGCAAGTGCACGGCGCTGGATCGAAGATCTGCTGCTCCATGTCCTGGCACGCTTCGAAGCGCCGCTTTGGCTGCGCGCCTTCGACGCACTCGCGAGCGGCGCACTGCCGCGCGTGCGCGCGCTCAACGCGGAGTTGCTCGCGGCCCGCGAAACCGCGGAATTGCGCGCCGAGTCGTTGCAGATGGGGGCTTCGTTGTTGCGTCTGTTCGATGCGTTCGGAATCGACGCACCGCAGCTTGCCCCGGTCGTTTACCCGGTCGCGTTTGCCGCGGCATGCAGCGCGCTTGGTATCGATCGCGAGGCCGGTCTCACCGCTTACCTGTGGTCCTGGCTCGAGAACCAGGTGCTTGCAGTCGTAAAGACGCTGCCGCTCGGACAGCAGGCCGGGCAGGCGATGCTCATCGAGCTGCACGAATCCATTGCGCGCGCAGTGAGGATCGCCATTGGCTTGCGCGACGACGAACTGGGTTCTGCGGCCGTCGGTTTTGCGCTCTGCTCGGCGCGGCACGAGTCGCTGTACTCGCGCCTGTATCGATCATAGGAATGACTGGAAACGCCGGTCCGGCTGCGCCGGGCCGGCGACACAAGCTTTTTTTTGGAGGGTGTTATGCGAGAGGATTCGCCGCTGCGCGTTGGCGTTGGCGGCCCGGTCGGCTCAGGCAAGACCACGCTGGTCGAAGTGCTCTGCAAGCGGATGCGTGAGCAATATCGCCTTGCCGTGGTGACGAACGATATCTACACGAAGGAGGACGAACGGTTGCTGGTCGCGGCGCAAGCGCTCGACCCCGATCGCATCATGGGCGTCGAAACCGGCGGTTGCCCACACACCGCGATCCGCGAAGACGCGTCGATCAACCTCGACGCGGTCGATCGCATGTGCAGGCGTTTTCCCGACCTGGATCTGATCTTCATCGAATCCGGCGGCGACAACCTCGCGGCAACGTTCAGTCCCGAACTCTCGGATCTCACGCTCTACGTGATCGACGTCGCCGGCGGCGAGAAGATTCCACGCAAGGGCGGACCCGGGATCACCAAGAGCGACCTTCTACTCATCAACAAGATCGACCTCGCGCCCTACGTGGGCGCCAGCCTGGCGGTAATGGAGCGCGATGCGGCGCGCATGCGTGGCGACCGCCCCTTCGTGCTGACCAACCTGAAGTCAGGCATAGGTCTGGATCGGGTGGTGCAATTTATCGTTGAGCGTGGACTGCTCGCTGCGCACGCGCAATAAAAAAGGCGTGCCGAAGCACGCCTTTCTGGCGCCGCGAGGCGCGTGTCAGTGCAGCACGACCGGTTGCGTCATCAACCCGACGTAGCCGCCGAGAAACTCATCGAAGTCCTCCGGCGACGGCTCGTCGTCGCCCTGGATCATCGCCTGCACGGTGGCGCGGAACTGTTCCGCATTGCGCCCGCCCAGGAAGATCTCACGGCGCAGGTTCTTGTCGACGATTTCGTATCCGCCTTCGGCGTGTTTGCCGTCGACGCCGAAATCGGAGAACTCGACAACGCAGTAGTGCTCGCTGTTGTAGATCATGTTCATGTTTGTTCCAACGCGGCACCGGCCGCTTTGGCTGACCACCACACAAACCCGACCACGGATTTTTTTGGCCGCCTTACGTCTCAATATCGGCGCCCCAGCGGCAAACTCAAGGGAACATAGCCCCTTGCGATTGCCGGATAACCCTTACGCCTTGTAGGCCGAACGGCACCCCCACGCCCTACAAGGTCACGCAAGGCGGGAATAAAACTGCTGCATCAGGGAGTTGAAGCGTTGCGGTTGCTCTATGTTGGCAAAGTGGGCGGCTTGCGCGATGGTTTCAAGCCGTGCTCCGGGGATGGCGCGGGCGATTTCTTCGGCCATTGCAGGTGGCGTGCCCACGTCCTGCTCGCCGACCAAAACCAGCACCGGGCAGGTGACTTGCCCCAGCCTGCCGGTCAGGTCGAGTTGCATGATGGCGCGCGAACAGCCGACATAACCAGCTATCTTCGTACCGCGGATCAGCCTGTCGATGCGCGCCACGGCAGCCGGCTCGCGATCGCGAAATGGCGC
>DASQAE010000479.1:0-2390 GCA_035635915.1 Burkholderiaceae bacterium
GAACATCTTGAACGGATAGTTGTCGCGCAGGTCGAGTTTGGTCGTGAATGGAAACTGCGCCAGGTCGTCGAGCGATTTCAGGTCACGCGGATGCACACCCGCGGCGTCGAACTTCTGGCGATAGTGCGCGACGTTGTCGTACGCGTGCGCCAGCGACCATTTAAGCCGCTGCAACTGCAGCGCCGCGATTTCGTCGCGGCTGGCGCGTTCGATCGGGTCCAGGTCAGCAGGCTTTGGCATCTTGGCCGGCATCGGTTGCCTCCTTGACGTCGCTCGCGCTACAGCGCGACGACGTGCTTGCCTTTCTGCGTGAACGAACGGCCGCGCATGACCGCCACGGTTTTTTTGTCCTGGTTGGTGACCGTGATGTCGTAGACGCCGGTCCGTCCCTGCAGCGCGACCTCGCGCGCGTCGGCCGTCAAACGATCGCCGGCGTGCACGGGCGCGAGAAAGTCGACGACGATGCCCGCCGCGACGGTGAGTTCGTTGTAGCTGTTGCACGCGTATGCGAACGCCGTGTCGGCGAGCGTGGTGATGAAACCGCCGTGGCAGATCGCGAAGCCGTTGAGCATGTCCGCCCGCACCGTCATGCTGATGCGCGCTTGTCCCGGTGCGATCGACTCGACCTCCATGCCGAGCGATTGCACCGCGACGTCCTTGGCGAACAGGCCATGCCGGACCGCCTCGGCAATGCGCTGGCGGTGCTCTGCGGAGTGCAGCGAAGCGTGGTTCATGGAATCGCCTACCAGCCGGAGAACTTCGCGGCGCGTTTTTCCATGAACGCGGCAACGCCTTCTGCGTAATCGCGCGACTGCCCGAGTTCGCTCTGAAATTCGCGCTCGAGTTCAAGGCTCTGGTCGAAGGTGTTCGTCGCGGCGGCGTAGATCGCCTCCTTGGTACGCGCGATCCCGCGCGTTGGTCCGGCCGCGAGTTGTCCGGCAAGTTTCTTGGTTGCCGGCACCAATTCGGCGTCATCGACACATGACCAGATCAGGCCCCATGCCTGCGCCTGCTCCGCTGAAAGTTTGTCGCCCAGCAGCGCCAGCCCAAGCGCGCGTGCGTTGCCGATCAGTTTGGGCAGCAGCCACGTTCCGCCGGAATCCGGCACGAGTCCGATCTTGGCGAACGACTGGATGAAGCTGGCCGAGCGTGCCGCGATGACGAGATCGCACGCAAGCGCAATGTTGGCACCGGCGCCCGCGGCAACACCGTTGACGGCGGCGATCACCGGCAACGGCAGTTTGCGCAGCGCTTGCACGAGCGGGATGTAGTACTTCTCGATCGAGACACCGAGGTCTTTGGCCGACTGGCCCGGTGCAACCGCACGGTCCGAGAGGTCCTGGCCGGCGCAAAAACCGCGGCCGGCACCGGTCAACACCAGGCATCGGGTACTGCGGTCGGCACGGATCTGCGCCAGCGCGGCCTGGATCTCCTCGTGCATCGCGACCGTAAAACTGTTGAGCCGATCGGGCCGGTGCAGCGTGAGTGTTGCAACACCAGCTTCGGTCTCGAGTCGGATGTTTTCGAAACTGTTCGCCATGACCTCTCCGCGCGCGGGCAAGAGGTCGATTTAATCATTAACCGACCGTTCAATCAATAGTGTTCTGTGGGGAGGGTCTCATCGCGGCGCGGCATCGCCTATGCGCGCCGTTTCGACCGGCGGCGTGCCGTTAAGCTCGAATCCCTGTCGGCTCGCCATCCCACCATGCCCTGCTACGAAATCGACGGCCTTGTACCTGTAATCGACCCAAGCGCCTACGTTCACCCGACGGCGGTGCTGATCGGCGACGTGATCGTCGGGCCGCGTTGTTACGTCGGCCCGACAGCGAGCCTGCGTGGCGATTTTGGTCGCCTCGTGTTGCATGAAGGCGCCAATTTGCAGGACACCTGCGTCATGCACGGTTTTCCGTCGAGCGACACGGTGGTCGAGGCCGACGGCCACATCGGCCATGGCGCGGTGCTGCACGGTTGCGTGATCGCGCGTAACGCGCTCGTTGGCATGAACGCGGTAGTGATGGATGAAGCGCTGGTCGGCGAGTCATCGATTGTCGCGGCGTGTGCGTTCGTAAAGGCAGGGATGAAAATCGCACCGCGCTCGCTCGTCGCCGGCGTGCCTGCACGCGTGTTGCGCGAGTTGACGGACGATGAGATTGCGTGGAAGGTCGAAGGCACGCGGCAGTACCACGATCTCACGGTGCGTTCGCTCGCCACGTTGCGTGAAGTGGCGCCATTGACGCAGCCCGAACCGAATCGGCGCCGGCTCGAGCTGGAAGGTGTGATTCCCCTGGTGGCGCTCAAGCGTGCCGAGGCTAATCCGTCGGGCTAATGGGCTCGCTGTAGCCCGGGAATCAGGCGGCGCGAGCCGCTCGTCTCAAAGCATCGAGAGGCAC
>DASQAE010000480.1:0-3355 GCA_035635915.1 Burkholderiaceae bacterium
GCCCCTACAGCGTGCTTTTGCTCGACGAGATCGAAAAGGCGCACCCCGAGGTGCACAACACGCTGCTGCAATTGTTCGACGAGGGCCGGCTGACCGACGGCAAGGGCCGGGTGGTGGACTTCACCAACACCATCATCATCGCCACCAGCAACCTTGGCTCGGACATCATTCAGCGCAATCTCGCCGCGCAGGGCAAGGAGCAAATGGACTACGCCACGGTGCGCGAGCGGCTGATGGAGTTGTTGAAACGTCACTTCCGCCCCGAGTTCCTCAACCGGGTGGACGAAGTCGTGGTGTTCCGCGCGCTCGGCAAGGAGCAGATCCGCGCCATCGTCGAGCTGCAGTTGCGCCGCGTTGCGCAGACCGCCGCCGCGCAGGGTGTGCACGTTGATTTCGCCCAGCCACTGATCGATCACCTCGCCGAGGTGGGCTACGACCCGGAATTCGGTGCGCGGATGCTCAAGCGCAAGATAAGGTCGGAGGTGGAATCGCGCCTTGCCAACGCCTTGCTCAAAGGCGAGGTCAGCACCGGGCTGCACGTGACCCTGACCTACGACCCGGCGGAAAACACAGTGCGCATCGAAGCACGTTCGGAAGACGAGCCGTCGAAGGCAGATCGTTCGAAGAAAAAGCGAAGCGACGAAAAAGTAGAAGCGTGAAGCAAGCTTTGCGTGCCCGCGCTCAGGCGTGGGCACGCGCGCTCTAGCTCGTTGTCGACTACAAGCACGTCAAGCGACCGCGGCGGCCATGCGTCGTCCGGTAACACAGGGCTGCGCGCCTCATCTGAGCAAGTGCAGGCAGCGACTCGATCAGGGTAAGCCCTGATCCGGCATTCCTCACGCAAGCAGAACGACGCCCGCGCGGCCGCACAAGCGGCTCGGCCAGCGCTCCCGCAGTGCTGGGTCGCTCAACGGCGGTACGCTTTTTGCCCGTCGGGATCGCGACGAAGGATCGTTTCTTGCGGCCTGCCGCGGATGCCAACCCTTGGCCGCCCTCGCGGAGAGATCTCGAAATGGGAATGATGTTCGACCTTGCGCGCGCCGTCGTTCCTCGGCGCGCGAGACGCTATCTGCGTGAGCGACGGCGCCGAGCCCTGTTCGATCAGGCGATGGATCAGCTGGCCCATCCGGATCCGGTACCGGGCGGGAGCCTCCCGGCGGCGCTGGCGCACCAGCTGGTCTACGGGTGGGCTAATGAAAAAATGTCAGCTAGCGAGGAATTTCTACAGGCCCTTTTCCGCTACGCCACCGAATCGCCTGGGCCGATCCTGGAATGCGGTTCCGGGCTTTCCAGCCTCGTGCTTGGTATTGCTGCGCAACGGAGCGGGCAACGCGTGCAGTCGCTCGAGGATGACCCGTTCTGGGTCTCGGTGGTGCGCTCTGCCCTGGCCCGGTTCGACATCGATACGGTCGAGGTCTGTGCGTCGCCGCTACGCAACTATGGCGACTTTCAGTGGTACGACCCGCCAAGACACAAGCTTTCCACCGACTTCGCGCTGGTCGTCTGCGACGGGCCGCAGGGGACGACGCCGGGTGGGCGTTACGGCCTGCTGCCGGTCCTGGGCCAACACCTTCGCTCAGGCTGCGTGATCCTGCTTGATGATGCGACACGCGCGGGAGAACAGGAGGTTCTTGCGCGGTGGACCGACGAGTTGCACGTCTCGCACGAAATGTTCGGGAGCACCAAACCTTTCGCGCGCTTGCTGGTGCCGCCGGCCTCTTACTAGCGACCGACGCGGGCACTGCCGCGAAGGCCCCGGCTGGTCAGCGGGCGGGTGCAGTTGCCACGCGCACGCAGTTGCGGCCGTCGCTTTTGGCACGATAGAGCGCGCTGTCCGCCGCACCCAGCAGGTCGCGCGCGCCCGTGCCATGGGTGGGAAACACGGCGGCGCCGACCGAGATCGTGGCAGCCAGATCCGTGTCGCGATAACGCATCGCATTGGCCTCGAACGCGATCCGCAACGCATCGGCGCGCTCGGCCGCAGCCTCGATCGTCATTGTCGGCAGCACGAGCACGAACTCCTCGCCGCCCCAGCGGCACGCGAGGTCGTCCGCCCGTACGCGCTGGTGCAGTTCCTTCGCGAGTGCCGTCAACACCTCATCGCCCGCCTGGTGGCCATACACGTCGTTCAACCGCTTGAAGTGATCGATGTCGATCACCAGCACGCTCACCGGGTAGCCCTGCCGTTGCGCACGCTGCAACTCGCGCTCGAGCGCGTCGTCCAGGTAGCGCCGGTTATAAAGCCCTGTCAACGGATCGCGAATCGCCAGCTCTTCCAGCTTCGTCTGCAACGCGCGAACACCTTCGATGCCTTCCTGCAGGCGTTCGTTCGCCTGCCGTAGTCCGCGCTCCGCATCCTCACGCGAGCGTGCCTCGCGCCGCAGGAGCCGGTTGGCCCGTACCTGCCACGCAGCGAGCAGTGCAATCACCAACGACGCGACGACGGCAGCGGCGAGCCATCGATAGACCAGCGAGAGTTCGGCATCCGTGCGCGCGTTCGGGTCGAACATGAAACCCTCGAGCGAAGGGTTGCGCGGCAGCATGCCGAGTTCGGCGTACACGTCCGCGATGTGGCGCCAACGGCCGGGGTTCATGTGGCCGATTTCGACCAGGTCGGGCTGCATCAGGCGCCGCATCTCCGCCGCCTCGAATAGCAGATGCTCGCGTGGCTTGCGTTTGCTGTAGCGCGCGAGGATCAGGTCTGCGACCTCCTCCGCATGCGCCATCGCGTACTGCCAGCCACGCAGGCTGGCGTTCAAAAAAGCTGCAACCCGCGCGGGCTCCTTGTGCGCGCGCGCCTTCGTGGTGAACAGCGAGTCGCCATAAAAATCGATCCCCGCGGCGCGCGGCGAGAAGACGCTGTACGCAAAGTTCGCGTTGCGGAGCACCCACGGTTCATCGGTGGAGTAACCCGAGAGCGCGTCCGCCTTGCCGCCAATCAGATCGTCCGGCGAAAACGTGTGCGGCAGCAACCGAAGCCGATCGGCGGACAGCCCTTCGCGCGCGAGATATGCAAACAGTTCGAGCTCGTACGGCACGAGCATCAGGCGTTTGCCGTCAAGATCGTGCACCGATTTCTCGCCGCCACCCGCCGCGATCAATACGAGCGGCGAGTGCTGAAGGATCGTCGCGAGCACCACCACCGCTTCACCGCGCGCGCGATGCAGAACCAGCTCGGACGCGCCGACGCCGAACTGCGCTTTGTCGGTCAGCACCATGTCGACCGGGTCTTCGTTGCCACTCGGCTCGGCCAGGCTCACTTCGAAGCCGGCGTCGCGGTAGTAGCCCTTTTCGATCGCGGCGTAGTAGCCGGCGAACTGAAACTGATGTTTCCACTTGAGCTGAAGCGTGACCG
>DASQAE010000481.1:0-1911 GCA_035635915.1 Burkholderiaceae bacterium
CGCCCGGAGAAGTATCCTTTGCCCATGTATGCGCGTTACTTCGGGCTGAAGCAGCCGCCGTTTTCGATCGCGCCGGATCCGCGCTATCTCTTCATGAGCGAGCGCCACCGCGAGGCGCTCGCGCACCTGCTCTACGGAGTGCGCGGCGGCGGCGGTTTTGTGCTCCTGACGGGCGAGATCGGCGCCGGCAAGACCACGGTGTGCCGCTGCTTCCTCGAGCAGATTCCGAAACGCTGCAACGTTGCATACATCTTCAATCCGAAGCTCACGGTCGAGGAGCTGCTCAAGTCGGTCTGCGCCGAATTCCGCATCCCGTATCAGCATCCCGGCCCGGGCGTGCCGACGGTGAAGGATTACCTCGATGTGCTGAACGAGTACCTGTTGCGCACTCACGCGGTCGGACAGAACAACGTGCTCATCATCGACGAAGCGCAGAACCTCTCGGCCGACGTGCTGGAACAGCTGCGCCTGCTCACCAACCTCGAGACCAACGAACGCAAGCTGCTGCAGATCGTCCTGATCGGCCAGCCGGAACTACGCGCCATGCTCGCGACGCCGGGTCTGCAACAGCTCGCTCAACGCGTGATCGCGCGTTATCACCTCGAGGCGCTCTCGGAACCGGAGACGCTGCGGTACGTGCGCCATCGGTTGAACGTGGCCGGACTGAGCCGCGCGGTTCCCTTCGACCGCCCGTCGCTCAAGCGCATCTATGTGTATTCGCGCGGCGTGCCCCGGCGCATCAATCTGCTCTGCGATCGCGCGCTGCTCGGTGCCTACGCGAACGGCAAAACGATTGTCGACGCCCACACGGTCGAGATGGCGGCGCGCGAAGTGCTCGATCAACCGGATTTCACCGCGGCCACACGCCCGAGCTACGAACGCCTTGCCACGTTGGGACTCGGACTCGCCGCAGGTGCCGCGCTGGTGGCAGCCGTCGCCGTGGCACTCGATCGCGGCGACCGCGGTGCCGCGCCAACACCGACTGCGGCTGTGGGAACCATCTCGACACCGGCGACGCCCACGGCATCCACCGGTGCACCGGCCGCGATGGCCGATGGTCTCCCGGCTCCGCTTGCCGAGTTGCCCGCATTCGATCTCGCTGGCGGATTCAGCTCGCTTGCCGGCGCGGAGAAGGATTCGTGGCGTGAGCTGGCGAAGGCGTGGAACGTGCCCGCCGGCGATGGCGATCCGTGCCAGGCGCCACGGCAACAACGCGTGTTCTGCTTTCGCAGCAATAACAGCACGCTGGCGTTGATCCGGCAGCTCGACCGGCCGGTCATCCTCACGTTGCGCGACGGCAGCAATCGTCCCGCTTATGCGTATCTCGCCGGTCTTTCGAACCAGAATGCAATCTTGCGCGTCGGTGGTTCGGCAAAGACGGTTTCACTGGTCGCTCTGTCCGACTATTGGCGCGGCGAGTTCGCCACCTATTGGCGCGCGCCGCCCGCGTACTCGGGCACAGTCACGGACAGCAAGGGGCCAACGGCACGGTGGCTCGCGCTGCAATTGGCGACCGCGCGCGGCGATCCACGCCCGATCGCCGGGCGGCTCGACGACGCGTCGTTGAAGGCGGGCGTTCATGCATTCCAGTTGACCCAGGGACTGCCCTCGGACGGCGTGGCAGGGCCCATCACGCTGATGCAGTTGAATCGCGTGATCGGCATCGACGAGCCGCATTTGCAGACGGAGAAGTAGGCCTTGTCGCTCATCCTCGATGCCCTGCGCAAAGCCGACTCCGAGCGCGAGCGCGAATCAGTTCCGGGACTGCTTACGCAGCCCGTGCCACCGCTTTCGCTCGAACAGGTGGCCGCGCCCGCACGCCCAAAACCCTGGCTCTGGATCGCACTCGGTGTGGGTGTGGGCTTGCTGGTTTCGATTGCGTGGTACTTCGCAGGCCGCGAGACGCCGCGC
>DASQAE010000482.1:0-4234 GCA_035635915.1 Burkholderiaceae bacterium
AAACTGCTAGATCGGAAGACTTCTCACACGCATACAAGTTCAGTCCGGTAGCCGCTTGATTCAAGCCTGCCCTAGGCCGCCCTTTCGTTCACTAAAGGAACGACTTTGGCGCCACCGGAGGCGCCAAAGACTTGTTCGCGCAGCAGTGCCAGTTGATCGCGCACCTGCGCCGCTTTTTCGAACTCGAGGTTCTTGGCGTGCTCGAACATCAACTTCTCGAGCCGCTTGATCTCCCTCGAAACCTGCTTCTCTCCCATCGTTTCGTAGTCGGCGCCGGTCTCCCGCGCGGCGCGAGCCGGTTCGTACACACCGTCGATCAGGTCGCGCACCTGCTTTTGCACTCCACGCGGCACGATCCCGTGCGCCTCGTTGAACGACTCCTGTTTGGCGCGGCGGCGGTTGGTCTCCTCGATCGCGGACCGCATGGAGTCGGTTACACGGTCTGCATAGAGGATTGCGGTTCCGTTCAGATTGCGCGCAGCGCGCCCGATGGTCTGGACCAGTGAACGACTCGAGCGCAGAAACCCTTCCTTGTCCGCGTCGAGCACCGCGACCAGCGAAACCTCCGGCAGGTCGAGTCCTTCGCGCAGCAGGTTGATGCCCACCAGAACATCGAAAACGCCCGCGCGCAAATCGCGAATGATCTCGACGCGCTCGACCGTGTCGATGTCCGAGTGCAGATAACGAACCTTGACCCCGTGTTCCGCAAGGAACGTCGTCAGGTCCTCGGCCATGCGTTTGGTGAGCGTGGTGATAAGCACCCGCTCGTGGCGCCCGACGCGAACGCCGATTTCGGAGAGCACGTCGTCGACCTGGGTGCGTGCCGGGCGCACATCCACGACCGGATCGACCAGCCCCGTCGGTCGCACAACCTGCTCGATCACCTGCGAGGAGCGCTCGATTTCGAAGTCGGCGGGCGTGGCCGACACGAAGACGCAGCGGCGCATCTTGCGTTCGAACTCATCGAACCGCAGCGGCCGGTTGTCCAGCGCCGAGGGCAGCCGGAACCCGTACTCGACCAGCACTTCCTTGCGCGAACGGTCACCGCGATACATGCCACCAAGCTGCGGCACGGTGACGTGCGATTCGTCGATGATCATCAGCGCGTCGCTGGGCAGGTAGTCGATCAGCGTTGGCGGAGGTTCACCAGGCGCGGCGCCTGAGAGATGGCGTGTGTAGTTCTCGATGCCCCTGCAGAAGCCGAGCTCGCCCAGCATTTCCAGGTCGAACCGGGTGCGCTGCTCGAGGCGCTGTGCTTCGACCAGCTTGCCCTGCCCTACGAACCACTCAAGCCGATCGCGCAACTCCACCTTGATGTCCTCGATCGCACGCAACACGGTTTGCCGCGGCGTGACGTAGTGCGAGGACGGGTAGACGGTGAAGCGCGGAATCTTTTGCCGGATGCGACCGGTGAGAGGGTCGAACAGCATGAGGCTGTCGACCTGGTCGTCGAACAGTTCGATCCGTACCGCGAGCTCCGCGTGCTCGGCCGGAAAGACGTCGATCGTGTCACCGCGCACGCGGAAAGTGCCGCGCGTGAAGTCGGTTTCGTTGCGGCGGTACTGCATCGAGGTCAGCCGCACGATCACATCGCGCTGGCTCATCCGATCGCCCACGCGCGTGGTCAGCACCATGGCGTGATAGTCGCTCGGATTGCCGATGCCGTAGATGGCCGAGACGGTGGCGACGATGACCGTGTCGCGTCGCTCGAGCAGTGATTTCGTGGCCGACAAGCGCATCTGTTCGATGTGCTCGTTGATACTGCTGTCCTTCTCGATGTACAGATCGCGCGAAGGAACGTACGCCTCGGGCTGGTAATAGTCGTAGTACGAGACAAAGTACTCGACGGCGTTGGTTGGAAAGAACTCGCGCATCTCCGAATACAACTGCGCAGCGAGCGTTTTGTTCGGCGCCAGCACCAGCGTTGGGCAACCGATGCGCGAGATGACGTTCGCCATCGTGTAAGTCTTGCCGGACCCGGTGACGCCGAGCAGCGTTTGCGCGACCAGTCCGTCGTTCAAACCGTCGGTGAGGCGCGCGATGGCTTCCGGTTGATCGCCTGCCGGTTCAAACGGCTGAACGAGCTGGAACGGCGAGTTTGGAAACGCTGACATCGCGGATTTTGCAGTGCACGATCTCTTTGACTGGGGGCGGATTTTATGCGTCACACGCGAAAAAACCTAGCCCTTGTTCGCGCTGGAGCGCCAGGATCAATTCCTTATTTTTCATGGTGTTATCTGTTGCAACTTAATGTCTTGACAAAACTTTTTTCACGTCATTGACAGTCCCGCCGGGCCAGCGCGACGCAGACCTGCGTGTAGACTCGCGGTCTCCCGCAATTGCGCAATGCACCGCCGCCGGGCGCAGCTCCGCGACTCAGGACTGATCATGTCTGCTTCGCTTTTCGACCGGGTTGAACTCGCACCCCGGGATCCGATCCTCGGTCTGAACGAAGCATTTGCGACCGACTCGCGCTCAAACAAGGTCAATCTCGGCGTCGGCGTGTATTACGACGAAGGCGGACGCATTCCGTTGCTGCGCGCGGTCGAAGCGGTGGAGCGCGCCCTGGTGCAGGCGGCACAGCCGCGCGGTTACCTGCCGATCGACGGAATCGCCGCATACGACGCCGATGTTCAGCAGATGCTTTTCGGTCGCGACTCGCCACTGATCGCGGCTGGACGGCTGGTGACCGCACAGGCTTTGGGCGGTACCGGCGCCCTGAAAATTGGCGCGGACCTGCTCAAGCGAATCGCGCCGGATGCCAAGGTGCTGATCAGCGATCCGAGCTGGGAAAACCACCGCGCGCTGTATGAAGGCGCGGGTTTTGTGGTCGAGCAATACCCGTATTTCGATGCCGCCACACAAGGCGTGAACTTCACCGGCATGAAAGCGACGCTGACGGCGGCGGCGCGCGGAACCATCGTCGTCCTGCACGCGTGCTGCCACAACCCGACCGGCGTCGATCTCTCGGAGGCGCAGTGGCGCGAACTCGTGCCGCTGGTTGCGGAGCGCAAGCTGGTGCCGATTCTCGATATCGCGTACCAGGGTTTCGGCGACGGGATCGAGGCCGACGCAATGGCGGTGCGCTTGTTCGCCAACGCGGGCTTGACGTGCTTCATTGCCAGCTCGTTCTCGAAGTCGTTTTCGCTCTATGGCGAGCGCGTTGGCGCAATGACCATCGTCACCGCCGGCAAGGATGAGTCGGCACGGGTGCTGAGCCAGCTCAAGCGCACGATTCGCAGCAACTATTCCACCCCGCCGACCCACGGCGGCGCGATGGTAGCGGCGGTTCTGGCCAGCGCCGAGCTGCGCAAGCTGTGGGAGCAGGAACTTGCGGAAATGCGCGATCGCATCAAGCAGATGCGGCAGCGCTTGGTGGATGGGCTCAAGGCGCGCGGCGTGAAGCGCGATTTCTCCTTCGTGCTGCGCCAGCGCGGTATGTTTTCGTACACGGGGCTGACGTCAGCACAGGTCGAGCGACTGCGCAGCGAATTCGGCATCTATGCGGTCTCCACGGGGCGGATCTGCGTCGCGGCGCTGAATTCGAACAACGTCGACTACGTCTGCGCCTCTATCGCCAGCGTGCTGAACTGAGGCCACAACGCGCATGGCGCGCGTCGTCTGCCTATAATCCGCCGCCTTGCTCCTGTGCCCTTGTTCCCCGATAGCTCAGTTGGTAGAGCGACGGACTGTTAATCCGCAGGTCCCTGGTTCGAGTCCAGGTCGGGGAGCCACGATTCGATACGAATAAAGGGTTGGCCGCTGCCAGCCCTTTGTCGTTTTCCCCTCGGAGGAGCGGGATGGGCGAGCCGACTCGCAACCACGTCTTTATCAGTTACGCGCACGAAGACGAAGCCTGGCGCCAGGATTTCGAACGCATGCTCGCTCCCGCACGTGACCGCGGAATCGTCAGCCTGTGGTCGGACGATCTGATCGCGGCTGGGGAGAACTGGTCGGAGAAAATCCATGCGGCTCTGGCGCGGGCGCGCGTCGGGCTGCTGCTGGTCACCGATCGTTTCCTCGAGTCGGAATTCATCAACAAGGTCGAACTGAAACAACTCCTCGAGGCGGCGCAGAGCAGCGCCGTATCGATCCACTGGGTTCCGATTTCGGCGAGCTTGTACCAGTTCTCCGACCTCGCCGCGCTGCAGGCTTGCTGGGACCCGAATCAGCCG
Source organism: Burkholderiaceae bacterium (assembly GCA_035635915.1). Classification (GTDB taxonomy): domain Bacteria; phylum Pseudomonadota; class Gammaproteobacteria; order Burkholderiales; family Burkholderiaceae_F; genus JAKANT01. The sequence continues at coordinate 4,176 of DASQAE010000482.1, forward strand.
CTCAACGGGCTCAACGACGCCGATCGCAAGAAAGCGATCCAGCAGATCTGCCAGGACAT
>DASQAE010000483.1:0-1585 GCA_035635915.1 Burkholderiaceae bacterium
CGATTTCGCCGGTGAAGATTTCGAATGCAACCGCCGGCGGCACAGCCACCGAGACACTGACCCGTGCCGAGTCGCCGGTGGTCATCCCGCGCCCTTGCGGGCGCGGCGCGATTTTTCCGCATGCGCCTTGAACGCCTGCAACTGTTCGTGCCACAGGTCCTCGACCTGCCCGAGCCAGTCGCGCATGGGAGCGAACGCGGCCGGATCAATGCTGAACATACGCACGCGCGCGTCCTCACGCACACCCTCGTCGACGATGAGGCCCGCGCTGCGCAGCACACGCAGGTGCCGGCTCAACGCGGGTGGACTCATTTCAACCACCTGCGCAAGTTCGCCCGCGCGCTGCGGCTTGCGCAGCAGGGCGCGGATGACGGCACGGCGCGTCGGATCGGCAAGTGCCGCGAACGCGGAATCGAGCTCATCCACGGTCGCGCGCGCTCTCAGCGGCCCGGCGGATTACGCACGCGCTGCGTAACCCACCACATGTGGCCCTCGGGGTCGAGGGCGCCGTAACTACGGTCCGCCCAGTACTCCTCGCCGTAGTCGTGCGTGGCCGGCTCTTCGACGATGCGCGCGCCGCGCGCACGCGCATGAGCGCAATGCGCGTCGGCATCGTCGACAAAAAACATCATGCTTTGCGTATTCGCGCCTTCTACCGACCGTGGACTGCGCATGGCGCGTTTCCAGATGCGCGCCGCTGCCCGGTCCTCCTGAGCCACCATCAGCAGTCCCTCACCATAGGTGAGCTCGCTGTGTTCGATCCGGCCGCCTTCGCCTTCGACCTTGAGCCGGACCTCGAAACCGAACGCGTCGCACAACCAATCGATGGCCTTGCCCGCGTCTTGATAGTAGGCCGCGCTCGAAAAACGCGGCCAATCGCTCGGAGTGGGATTCACGGTTGCCTCCTGCAAGCACAGTGACAGTTGATGTGACAGTTAATGCCTGCGGAAAATATTAACGAGTTCGTTAACTAATTGCAACTCCTGCGTCGGCTGACCGGGGCGGGGATTGAGCCACAATCGAACGCATGCTTACGATCAAACCGCTCAGGCCTTCACGCTGGCCGGATCTGGAGGCGATCTTCAACGCGAAGGGGTGTTCGGTCGCACGCGGCTGTTGGTGCATGTACTACCGCCGCAGCGGCCCCCGGCCGCCGCCACCGCCGGGAACGACGCTTGCGCAAGCGAACCGGGTCGACTTCAAAGCGCTGGTCGATGCGGGCGAGTTCACAGGTCTGATCGCGTATCGCGGCCGAACGCCGGTTGGCTGGCTCGCGCTCGGTCCGCGCGAGGTTTACGCGAAGCTGCGCCGCTCGCCCGTACGCAAACCGGTCGACGACGAGCCGGTCTGGTCGATCATCTGTTTCGTCGTTCCGGGTGAATTCCGCGGTCAGGGTGTTGCTCGAGCGCTGCTGGACGGCGCGATCGCGTTCGCCAAACAACGCAAGGTGAAATTGCTCGAGGCATATCCGGTCGACAAACGCGGCCGTTCCAACGACGACAGCATGTGGTTCGGCGCGAAATCGATGTTCGATAGCGTGGGCTTCGAGGAGGTGGCGCGCCGCAAGCCGGGTCGACCCGTCGTG
>DASQAE010000484.1:0-6290 GCA_035635915.1 Burkholderiaceae bacterium
AGGAGCGTGAAGCTTGCGTTGATTGGAGTCGGCCTGATCGGCGGATCGGCCGCTGCGGCGTGGCGCGCCACCGGCGCAGTCGACCATGTGACCGGCTACGACGTGGACCTGACCGCGGTCGAACGAGGTCGCGCGCGTGGCATCGTCGACGCCAGCGCTGCGACCATTGCACTGGCGGTTGCCGATGCCGATGTTGTTCTCGTTGCCGTGCCCGTGCTCGCGATGCGCGCGGTGTTCGACCAGATCGCACAGCACGTACCCGTGCATGCAGTGATCACCGATGTCGGCAGCACAAAACTCTCCGTTTTGGACGCAGCGCGGATCGGCCTTTCGGCGGGCAGCAGTTTTTCATTGCGCCGCTTTGTTCCCGGCCATCCGATTGCGGGGCGCGAATTGCCCGGGGTCGAGTTTGCCGATGCGCAGCTTTTCCGCGGCAAGCTGGTGATCACGACGCCGGATGCGGAAACGAGCGGCGGAGCGACGGCACTAGTTGAATCGCTCTGGCAGCGCGCCGGTGCGCGGGTCGTACGGATGGACGCGACCGAGCACGATCGGATCTTCGCCGCAGTAAGCCACCTGCCGCATCTGCTCGCCTTTGGCCTGGTCGCGTCGATCGCCTCGGAAGCCGACGGCGATCGAAAAATGGAATTTGCAGGTGCGGGATTTCGCGATTTCACGCGCATCGCCGCCAGCAGCCCCGTCATGTGGCGTGACGTCTGCCTGGCCAATCGCACCGCGCTCAGCCTGGAGTTGCTGCGATATCGCGATCTTCTCGAGCAACTGCAAAAGGCGATCGACACCGGCGACGCCGGATTCCTCGAGCAAACGTTCGCCGTGGCCAGCGAAGCGCGGCGCAGGCATGCTCCGACCCTGGACGCAGAATGAATGATCCTGCGCGCCGAGACTGGCCCGCGACGCTGACGGTGCAACCGATCCGTCGCGCAGCGGGTGTCGTAACGCTGCCCGGTTCGAAGAGTCTGACCAATCGCGCGCTGTTGCTCGCGGCGCTCGCCGACGGTGCGACGACGCTCACCAACGTGCTGGACGCCGAAGACACGCAGGTGATGATCGCTGCGTTGCGCGCGCTTGGCGTGACGATCACGAGCGCGGAAGCCGGACTGCGCGTGCAGGGCAGCGCCGGCGAATTTCCGCAACGACAAGCGGATCTTTTTCTCGGCAACGCCGGCACCGCGATGCGCTCGCTGACTGCAGCGCTGGCATTTGCCGGCGGAGCGTATCGCCTCGACGGCGTGGCGCGCATGCGCGAACGGCCGATCGGCGACCTGGTCGATGCGCTCAATGCACTCGGCGCGCGCGTCTGTTATGCCGGTCATGCGGGTTATCCGCCACTCCTGATCGAGCCTGCGCGCCTAGCTGGTTCCAGCGCGGTCGACGTACGCGGCGAGGTGTCGAGCCAGTTCGTCAGCGGCCTGCTGATGGCGGCTCCGTTGATAGCGCCGTTTGCCGGGCTTGGCATCAACGTTCCGGGCACGTTGATTTCGCAGCCCTATGTTGCGATGACGATCGCGTTGATGGCGCGTTTCGGAATCGAGGTGCGGCGTCAGGACCCGGCGAACGGCTGCGGTTTCCTCGTACCAAACGCCGCTTATCGTTCACCGGGGCAATTCGCGATCGAAGGCGACGCCTCGAGCGCCTCGTACTTCCTCGCGTTGGGAGCGCTGGCGGGCGGACCTATCCGTGTGCAAGGGGCCGGCGTGGCAAGCGTGCAAGGCGATGTCGCGTTCGCTAATCTGCTGGAGGCGATGGGTGCGCGGGTTGTTTGGGGCTCTGATTGGATCGAGACCTCAACGACGAAACGTCTGCGCGGTGTCGACTACGACTGCGGCGCGATTCCGGACGCAGCGATGACGGCCGCGGCCGTCGCCCTGTTCGCGCACGGGCGCACGCGCTTGCGTGGAATCGGCTCATGGCGCGTGAAAGAGACCGATCGGATCGCCGCGATGGCAACCGAACTCCGCAAGCTCGGGGCTACTGTTGAAACCGGCCCGGATTGGCTCGCGCTCGAGGGTCCGGTTGCGTTGCGTGAGGCCGAAATCGACACCTATGAAGATCATCGGATCGCCATGTGTTTCGCGCTGGCCGCCGCGGGTGGCGTCTCCGTGGTGATCCGCGATCCGGGCTGCGTCGGCAAGACCTTTCCCACGTTTTTTGAAGTGCTGGCTTCGGTGAGCGGAACGTGACCGGAGTCGCAGCCAATTCCGTTCCGGTCATCACCGTTGACGGGCCTACGGCGTCCGGAAAAGGGACGGTGGCCGCGCGCGTGGCCGCAGCACTTGGTTATCACTACCTCGACAGTGGTGCGCTTTACCGCCTGGTCACCTTGCGCGCTCTGGAGGAGGGTATCCAGGACGCTGACGTGGACGGGCTTGCACGACTGGCAGGCGGACTTCAACCGCGGTTCCATGACAACCGGGTAGAACTCGATGGACGCGATGTGACCCAGGCAATTCGGACCGAGGATGTCAGCCGGATGGCGTCGCGCATAGCCGTTCACGCACCGATACGTGCGGCGCTGCGGCACCTGCAGCTGGGTTTCCGCCGCGCTCCCGGACTGGTGGCCGACGGCCGCGACATGGGAACAGTTGTTTTTCCTTCCGCCGACCTCAAGGTATTCCTGACCGCGAGCCTCGAGGCGCGTGCCGAAAGGCGCTATAAGCAGTTGATCGAAAAAGGTTTGGCCGCTAACATGCCCGACCTTCTCGCCGACCTCCGTGTGCGCGACGAACGCGATTCAACTCGCGCCGCCGCACCGCTTAGGCCCGCGGAAGACGCTTACCGGCTGGACTCGTCAGCGCTGTCGATCGATGAGGTCGTCGCACAGATCCTGGCCTGGTATCGCGATCGTTGATGCCGCTCACGACGCGGCGTTGGCAAAAAAGGGTGGCACACCTCCCGCGGCTTGTTCGTCAGGCGCCTGGTGTGCCGTTGATTAACACCGCCCGCACGCAACGTGTGGGCGAGATGGAAAGTCGGTAGATGCAACCTGTTGCGCAACAAGCCAAAAGTGGTGGCGGCGAATCGTTTGCCGCCCTGTTTGAAGAAAGCCTTTCCCGGCGCGAGATGAAAGCGGGCGAGGTGATCACCGCCGAGGTGATCCGCGTCGACTACAACTTCGTGGTGGTCAATGCCGGCCTGAAGTCCGAGGCCTATATCGCGCTCGAGGAGTTCAAGAACGACGTCGGCCAGCTCGACGTCAAGCCGGGTGATTTTGTCTCGGTGGCGATCGAATCGCTGGAAAACGGCTACGGCGACACGATCCTGTCGCGTGACAAGGCCAAGCGCCTCGCCGCGTGGCTCAACCTCGAAAAATCGCTGGAAAGCGGCGAACTCGTGAGCGGCACCATCACCGGCAAGGTGAAGGGCGGGCTGACCGTGATGACCAACGGCAACCGCGCGTTCCTGCCCGGTTCGCTGGTCGATATGCGTCCGGTGAAGGACACCTCGCCGTACGAAGGCAAGACGCTCGAATTCAAGGTCATCAAGCTCGACCGGAAGCGCAACAACGTCGTGCTGTCGCGGCGCGCGGTGGTCGAAGCCAGCATGGGCGAAGAACGCGCCAAGCTGCTGGAGACGCTCAAAGAGGGCGCGATCGTCAAGGGCGTGGTCAAGAACATCACCGACTACGGTGCGTTCGTCGATCTGGGCGGCATCGACGGCTTGCTGCACATCACCGATCTGGCGTGGCGCCGTGTGCGCCATCCGAGCGAAGTGGTGCAGGTCGGCCAGGAGATCACCGCGAAGGTGCTGAAGTTCGACCAGGAGAAGAATCGCGTTTCGCTGGGCGTGAAGCAGCTTGGTGAAGATCCGTGGGTCGGACTCGGCCGGCGTTATCCGCAAGGCACGCGCCTGTTCGGCAAGGTCACCAATCTCACCGACTACGGCGCGTTTGTCGAGATCGAAGCGGGCATCGAAGGCCTGGTGCACGTTTCCGAGATGGACTGGACCAACAAGAATGTCGATCCGAAGAAGGTCGTGCAGCTGGGCGACGAGGTCGAAGTCATGGTGCTCGAGATCGACGAAGAGCGCCGCCGCATTTCGCTCGGCATGAAGCAATGCAAGCCAAACCCTTGGGAAGACTTCGCCATTTCGCACAAGAAGGGCGATCGGGTGCGCGGCCAGATCAAGTCGATCACCGATTTCGGCGTGTTCATCGGACTGCCGGGCGGCATCGACGGGCTCGTGCACCTGTCTGACCTTTCGTGGAGCGAGCCGGGCGAAGAGGCCGTGCGCCGCTACAAGAAGGGCGACGAAGTCGAAGCGATGGTGCTGGCGATCGACACCGAGCGCGAGCGCATCTCGCTCGGCGTGAAGCAGCTCTCGGGTGATCCGTTCACCAACTACGCTTCCGCGCATGAAAAGGGTTCGGTCATCACCGGCGCGGTCAAGAGTGTGGACGCGAAAGGCGCGATCATCGGTCTGGGCGGCGACGCCGAGGGTTACCTGCGTGCATCGGAGATCTCGTCCGATCGGGTGGAGGACGCGCGCAATCACCTGAAGGAAGGCGACACGGTCACCGCGATGATCATCAACGTCGATCGCAAGAACCGCACGATCAATCTCTCGGTCAAGGCCAAGGACAATGCCGAGACCGTGGAGGCGATGCAGCGGATGCAACAGGAAGCGACGACCGGAACGACCAATCTTGGCGCGCTGCTGAAAGCGAAGCTGGACAAGGGCAGCTGAGTGCCTTCGCCGGGCGATCTGCTTCGCCCGGCCGGCCGCTCCAGCGCGAGTTCCCCATGACCAAGACGATGACCAAGTCGGAGCTGATCGAGCGTCTGGCGGAGCGCAATCCTCGGCTGGTCGCGCGTGACGCGGACGAAGCGGTCAAGACGATTCTCGACGCGATGAGTGCGGCGCTTGCCGACGGCAGTCGCATCGAAATTCGCGGCTTCGGCAGTTTTGCCCTCAACTATCGGCCACCGCGTGTCGGCCGCAACCCCAAGTCGGGTGCGAAGGTGCACGTGCCGGCGAAGTTCGTTCCACACTTCAAGGCCGGCAAGGAACTGCGCGAACGTGTCGACGGCGAGTCATCGACCACCGAGCCAATCCAGCAGGACAACAAAGCCAGCGACTCCGACGAGTAACAGCGCAACCACTCTGTAACGGCGGGTGGTCGCGAACATCGGCCGTACAATCGCCCGGCCCCTGCGGAGAGTCGATGAAAGCGATTGCCTGGCTGATTCGCCTCGTGTTTTTCTTGCTCGTGCTGTGGTTCGCGCTGAAGAACACGACACCGGTCCCGGTTCGCCTGACCGAAAGAGTGGTCTGGAACGACGTGCCGTTGATCGTCGTCATGCTGGGCTGCCTGCTCATCGGCGCGCTCGCGGGCGCGGCTGCGCTGGCGCCGCGACTGTTTCGCCGTAGGCGCCGGCCATCGCGGCACGAGCGCGAGTTGCTGGCCGATGCAACGACCACGATTCAACCCGGAGAACTTCCGGCCGACCGCCTGGCCGATGCCGCCCGCAATATCGGCGCCGTTGGTCAGCTGGACGCCGACACGCGGTTCCCGCGCTGATGCTCGAGTTCGATGCCTGGATTCTGATTGGCCTGCCGCTGCTGTTCGCGGCAGGCTGGTGGCTGCGCGGTTTCGACTCGCGCGTGCGCGCCACCGACCACGCGGCTGCGCCGCAATCGATGTTCAAGGGGCTGAATCTGCTGCTCAACGAGCAGCCGGACAAGGCGATCGACGCGTTCATCGACGTGGTCAAGCTTGACCCCGAGACGATCGAACTGCACTACGCGCTGGGCAATCTGTTCCGCCGCAGAGGCGAGGTCGATCGTGCAGTTCGAATCCACACCCACCTGCTCAATCGCGCCGACCTGCCGGGACGGCATCGTGCTGATGCGCTGGCGGAACTGGGGCAGGATTTCCTCAAGGGCGGGCTGCTCGACCGTGCCGAGGAGGCGTTCGTGCGCCTGCTGGACGAAGCGGCGCATCGGCTTGGCGCTCTGCGCGCGCTGCTGCGCATCTACCAGATGGAACGCGAGTGGGGCAAGGCGATCGACATCGCCCGCAAGCTGGAGCGCGAGGCGGGCGAATCGCACCAGGTCGCGGTGGCGCATTTTCACTGCGAGCTGGCGCAGCAGGCGATGACGAAGAGCGATCTCGATGCAGCGCGCCGGCGCATCGACGAAGCGCTGGCATCGCATCGCAAGTCGGTTCGGGCCGCGATACTTGCGGGCGAACTCGCGCTCAAGCGCAACGACTCGCAGGGCGCCGTGCGTTACTGGCTGCGCGTCGAGGAAGACAATCCGGAATACCTGCC
>DASQAE010000485.1:0-4974 GCA_035635915.1 Burkholderiaceae bacterium
CCTTGCCGCCGCTGGGTGCCGATGAACTGCTCACGCGGTTCGTGCGTTTGCTCGACGTAGTAGCCGGCCGCACCACGTACCTGGCATTGCTCGCGCAATATCCGCAGGCGTTCGCGCGTGTCCTGCGCCTGCTCGCGGCGAGCCGCTGGGCGACCGATTACCTGGTGCGACATCCGATCCTGCTCGACGAACTGCTCGACGATCGCCTGACGAGCCTGACCAATGAAACACCGGTCGACTGGTCAGCTTGGCGCAAGGAGGTCGAACATCATCTCGCCGAGCTGCTCGGCGACGATGAACGTGCCATGAACGTGACGCGCGATGCGCACCATGCGCAGGTGTTTCGCCTGCTTGTTGCGGATCTCGATGGACGTTTGTCGGTGGAACGGCTGGCGGACCATTTGTCCGCGCTCGCCGATGCGTTGCTCGAGATCGTATTGCGGCATGTGTGGAGAGGATTCGCCCGCCGGCATCGCGACGCGCCGCAGTTCGCAGTGGTCGCGTACGGAAAACTCGGCGGCAAGGAGCTCGGTTACGCATCCGATCTCGATCTCATCTTCTTGTTCGACGACGAGCACCCGGACGCGCCCGAGATCTACGCGTTGTTCGCGCGCCGGCTCATCAACTGGTTGACCGCGCGTACCTCGAGCGGAACGTTGTTCGAGATCGACCTGCGGCTACGACCGAACGGCAACTCCGGCCTGCTGGTCTCCGAGCGCGGCGCGTTCGAGCGTTACCAGCGCAACGAGGATGGTCGCGGCGCCTGGACCTGGGAGCATCAGGCGCTCACGCGCGCCCGTTTCTGTGCCGGCGACCCGCTGCTCGGCGCCCGGTTCGAGAATCTGCGTAACGAGGTGCTCGCGCGGCCACGTGCTGAAGACGCGCTGCGTGCAGATGTGCTGGCGATGCGCAGACGCATGCACGAAGGTCATCCGAACAAAAGCCGGCTGTTCGATCTGAAGCACGATCCGGGCGGCATGGTGGATATCGAGTTCGTCGTGCAGTACCTCGTGCTGGCGCACTCGCATGCGCACGCGCAACTCCTGGGCAATCTCGGCAACATCGCGTTGTTGCGCATTGCCGGCGACTTGGGTCTGGCGGACGCTGCGCTCGCGCGCTCGGTTGCCGACGCGTACCGCACCTACCGCCGGCTGCAGCACGGGTTGCGGCTGAACGCAGAGTCCGAAGAAGCGGCACCTGCGCGCGTCGAGCTGGCGCGGGTTCGCGCCGAAGTGCAGAACGTGCGCGACCTGTGGCGCGCCGTTTTCGGCGCTGGTGACGAGAGCCGCAAATAGATCAGGCGACGGCCGCGCGGCGTTGTCGCAACAGCAGCCAGAACGTCGCGAGTGCGGCGCAGAGGACGAATGGTGCTGAGTAGAGATTGAGGTCGTGCCAGCCGGTTGCCGAGAGCAGTGCCCCTGAAGCCGCCGACGACGTGATCATCGTCAGGAACACCGCCAGATCATTGACGCCCTGGACCTTGGCTTTTTCCGCGGTCGTGTACGTCGTCGTCAACAACATGGTTGCGCTGGTGAACATGAAATTCCAGCCGAGGCCGAGCGTGACCAGGGCGGCCCAGAAGTGCCCATACGAAATTCCGTCGTGTGCGATGCCGATGGTTGCGGCGATCAGGGCGCAACCGGCGAGCGCGACCCGTGCGGCGCCGAAGCGCCGGATCAGGGCGCCGGTGAAAAATCCTGGTCCGAACATCGCCACGACGTGCCACTTGATCACATCGGCGGCCTCCGGATAACCGAAGCCGCACACCTGCATCGCCAGGGGCGTCGCGGTCATCAGCAGGTTCATCGCACCGTAGCTGATCGCGCCAAGCAGCACCGCGATCAGGAACGTCGGCTGCGCGGCGATCTCGCGCAGCGACCGTGCGATGCCCGAGGCAGCGGTCTTGGGGGCGGGAATGTTCAGCCGCGACGCGATCAGGAGCGCCACCAATGCGACGCCGGCAAGCGCCGCGTACGAGCCGGAAAAGTCGACCGGAAGCGCTGCGCGCGTGAGCTTCGATAGCTCCGGACCGACGATACCGCCCGCAATGCCGCCGGCCAGAACCCAGGAAATCGCGCGTTCCTTTAAGGAGGGGTCATAGACTTCCGCGACGTCCGCGGCCGCAAACCGCAGGTACTGGCCGAACGCGTTGTAGAAGCCGACCACGAATGTCCCGCAGCAGAGCAGCGCGAAACTCCCAACGTGCACGGCCAGCGCAGCGAGCAGCGTGCCGGTGATGGCGAAGGTGGCGCCGGTCATGAATCCTGCGCGGCGGCCGAAACGGCCCATTGCGAGCGAGGCCGGCAAGGTCATCAGTGCAGAGCCGACGATGTAGGTGGTCACCGGCAACGTTGCCCAAAGCGGACTCGGCGCCAAGGCGAGACCGGCTAGGCCGTTAACCGTGATCAGCGTGACCGAATTGATGTAGAGCAGCGCCTGGCAGAAGACCAGCAACGTGATCTGACTGCGCGCGCGTGCCGGATCCGAAGTCACCGCGCCATTCTAAGGTCGCGCTGCAAATCGACCGCGAAAGCGCGCGTGCCGCGGCTAGAATCCCCGCCTCGACCGAGGAGATGAACGATGTCGATGGCCGACCGTGACGGATGGATCTGGTACGACGGCAAGCTGGTGCCGTGGCGCGATGCGACCACGCACGTGCTGACGCATTCGCTGCACTATGGGCTTGCCGTGTTCGAAGGGGTGCGTGCGTACAAGACCGTCGACGGCACGGCGATTTTTCGCCTGCGCGAGCACACCGAGCGGCTGTTCAATTCGTCCAAGATCTTCATGATGGACATTCCGTTTACGCCGGAACAGGTCGCCGAGGCGCAGCGCGAAACCGTGCGCGCCAACAAACTCGAGTCGTGTTACCTGCGTCCGCTCGTTTTTTACGGCTCGGAAAAGATGGGTGTCAGTCCCAAGGGTGCCAAGGTGCACGTGGCGATCGCAGCGTGGCCTTGGGGCGCCTACCTGGGCGAAGAGGGACTGCAGAAAGGCATCCGCGTCAAGACGTCCTCGTACGCGCGCCACCACATCAACGTTTCGATGGTGCGCTCCAAGACCGCCGGCCACTACGTGAACTCGATCCTGGCGAATCTGGAAGCCACCCGCGATGGCTACGACGAGGCGTTGCTGCTCGACACGAACGGGTTCGTCGCTGAAGGTGCCGGGGAGAATCTGTTCATCGTGCGTGGCGGCAACGTGTTCGAGCCCGAGATGGTGTCGGGCCTCGTCGGCATCACGCGCTCCAGCGTGATCGAACTCGCGCGTGACCTGGGTCTCGAGGTGCGCGCGATGCCGATGACGCGCGACGACGTTTATCTCGCGGACGAGGCTTTTTTCACCGGCACCGCCGCGGAAGTCACGCCGATCCGCGAACTCGACGGCCGACCGATCGGGCGCGGCGCGCGCGGGCCGGTGACCGAGAAGATCCAGGCGTTGTTTTTTGATGTCGTCAACGGCCGTGCCGCGAAGTACAAGCACTGGCTCACAAAGGTGTGATGATGGGCATGACCGAACTCCCCGTGGTCGAACTGGCCGCAAAGGACCTGCCGGCGTTTTGTCCCAATCCCAGCATGCCGGTCTGGAACCATCACCCGCGCGTCTTCCTCGATGTCGCCACGACCGGTGAAGCGATGTGCCCCTACTGCGGCACCAAGTATCGGCTCAAGCCGGGCGAGCACGTCGCAGGTCACTAGCGTGCTGACCAAGAACCGGCGCGCGTGCGCGCGGTCGGGAAGGTATCCGCAGCAGAATCGAGCCCCATGTCGCGACTGACCAAGTCCGTGCTGTTCGTCTCAGCCGCCGAGTGCGAGCAGGCGTTTTATGAAGCGCTGGAGGGCGCCGATGCTGACGCCGTCAACGAACTCTGGCTCGACGACGACGACGTCTGCTGCGTCCACCCCAACGGACCGCGTCTGCTCGGCTACGCGGCGGTCGCGGCTTCGTGGCGTACGTTGCTCTCCAACGGCCCGGTGCACGTTCGGGCGTCCGCCCGCAAGACGCTCGAGACGCCCGCGGTCACCGTGCACAACGTGATCGAGGAACTGGTCGTCTCCGTGGGAAATGTGCAGCAAGTGGTGCACGTCATTGCAACCAATGCCTACGTCAAGACTCCAACGGGTTGGAAAATGGTGCTGCATCACGCATCCCGCGTGCCTTCGGGCCAGGCGCGCGAGGTCGAAACGCCGGTCGGGCCGCTGCACTGAGGAAACGTACCGGTGTTTGTTTTTTTGGAGCGGGCCAACTCCTTTCCGAAGATGGCGCAGTCAAACGGGTTCTACAGCGCACCGCGCTGGCTGCCGGGCGCGCACGCGCAGACCATTGTCGCCGCGATGTTCATTCCGCAGCCATCCGTCGACTACCGCCGTGAACGCTGGGAGACGCCCGACGGCGATTTCATCGATGTCGACTTCGCGCTGCCGGAACCCCCGGCCGTGGCGGACTCGACGCCGATCGTGGTGCTGTTCCACGGTCTCGAAGGAAGCTCGCGTTCTCATTACGCGCGGTCGTTGATGCGCGCGGCAGCAGATCGGAGCTGGCGCGCGCTGGTCGTGCACTTTCGCGGCTGCTCCGGCGAGGAAAACCGCTTGCCGCGGGCGTATCACTCGGGCGATTCGGATGAAGGCGACTGGATCCTGCGCCGTATCCACGCGCGCTGGCCGATGGCGCCTCTGCACGTAGTCGGTGTCTCGCTCGGCGGCAACATGCTCGCCAAGTGGCTCGGCGAACGCGAGGAGGATGCCGCGTTCGTCGCGGCGGCCGCGTCGATCTGCGCGCCGCTCGACCTTGCGGCGGGCGGGAACGCCCTCGGGCGGGGTTTCAACCGCGTCTATACAAGGATGTTTCTCGCGACGCTGAAAAAAAAGGCGCTTGCAAAGGCGCTGCGGTTTCCGGGCGTTGCGCGCGCGGACGTGATCGCGGCAGCGCGCGATCTGTACGATTTCGACAACGAATTCACCGCGCCGGTACATG
>DASQAE010000486.1:0-2798 GCA_035635915.1 Burkholderiaceae bacterium
CGCATCGGCCCCGACAAAGCCGATAGGCCAAAAGCCGCGCATGCTGCCTCGCCGCGGCGGTGGCGTTGTCCTTCAACCCGGTTTTCTCGCGCGATGGAATCGATCTACTACGTCATGTCTTTCGCCTGCCATCGCAGGTGCAAGCACTGCTACGACGACCGTTTTCGCCCGTACGTGCGCGGCGAGCTTGACGGTGTGGTGCAGCAGGCGGTGCGCAATCACCCGCGCATCGTCGATCAACTGCCGGAGCGGATGACCTACCTGGACACGGCGGACCCGCGTCCGGACGGCACGTTCGTCGAAAAAAAGGGCCGGATCATTCTTTCGGGCGGCGAAGCGCTGATCGATCCGGTGCGCGCGGCCGTCACCTACTCCGTCATCGAGCGCCTGCAGCGCAGGTACGCCGCCCAGGGCGGAGCCAAGATCGTCGTGCAGACGACCGGCGACATCCTCACCGAGAAGATCGTTGGCGACTTGCTCGAGCGTGGCGTGTGGATGATCTCGATCGCGAGCATCGACGACTTTCACGTCGGGATGGAAGGCGAAACGAAGCAGAAAGCGTTCGTCGAGAAACTGTCGCAGATGTTCGAGCAAAGCGGCATGCGCAAGTCCGGGCTCTCGGCGGTGACGCGCAACTGGCACGAGGAAGAAGGACCTCTTTACAGCTTCTTCGGTGCCACGCCGGATTCGTGGATCGGCAAACTCTGGCCGCGCGGACGTGCGTGGGACAACAGCCTGTCGCGCGCCACCCTGGCAGACAACTTCTGCAACCGCTGGTCGGGCGGGCTGAATTTCCTGCGCCATCGTTACGACGGTTCCGAAGTGTCGATCGAACCAACCGGCGACGTGTATCCGTGCTGCATCAAGACCAGGATGCCGATCGGCAACCTGCTCGAGGATTCGTTGCTCGAGATCCTCGATTCATTGACCGGTGTTCCTGCCTACGAGGCCATCACGATGGGCCATCCGGAGCGCATGGGACTGGCGTACGGCTGGTCGGAAGAACAGTTCATCGAAGCGAGCCGTACGCAGCTGCCCGATGGCACCGCGTACCAGAACCTGTGCATCGGCTGCGACCGTTTTCACGAAGAAAAACTCGGCGCGGTGCTCGAGCAGGCGCGCGCGCGCCGCCGAGCCGCGAAAGGGCTTGCGCCCGAACCCGCCGCGAAGCACATCGCACTTACTCCGATCGGGGCCTGACATGCACGTGTTCTCGAGGCGCCGCACGGCCGCGTGCGGCGTCGGCGTGTTCCTGACCGCGTTGTCGGTCGCGGCGCTGGCCCAGACCACGCAGCCCGGCGCGTCGTGGGACCGGATCGTCGCTAAAGCGCGCGGCCAGACCGTGCACTGGAACGCCTGGGCCGGCGACGAACGCACCAACGCGTTTATTGCGTGGGTCGGCGACCAGGTGAAGTCGCGCTACGGTGTCACGGTCAATCACGTGCGCTTGAAGGACACGTCGGAAGCGGTCACCCGGGTGGTTGCCGAAAAAGCCGCCGGACGCGAGGCCAACGGCACCGTCGACCTGATCTGGATCAACGGCCCGAATTTTCTTAGTCTCAAGACGCAGAAACTGCTCTACGGACCGTTCGTCGAGAGTCTGCCCAACTTCAAGTACGTCGACACGGTCAACAAACGTTCCAACGTGATCGATTTCACCACGCCGGTCGACGGGCTTGCCGCACCCTGGCGCATGGCGCAGGTCGTGTTTGTCTACGACAGCGAGCGCGTCAAGGACTCGAAGGCGCTGCCGCGATCGGCGCGCGATCTCGCCGAGTGGGCGCGCGCCAATCCTGGCCGTACCACGCATCCCAACGTGCGCAACTTTCTCGGCACGACGTTCCTCAAGCAGGCGTTGTACGAGCTCGCACCCGATGCGGCCGTGCTGCAACTGCCGGTGACCGACGAAAACTTCGATCGCGTGACTGCTCCGCTGTGGGACTGGTACGAAAAACTGCGTCCCAACCTGTGGCGCCAGGGGCGCCAGTTCCCTGAAAATGGACCGGCACAGCGGCAACTGATGAACGACGGTGAGATCGATGTGATGATCTCGTTTAATCCATCCGAGGCGGCAGTCGCGATCACGAACGGCCTGCTGCAGCCGACGGCGCGCACGTTCGTTTTCAGGGGCGGCACGATCGGCAACACGAGTTTTGTCGCCATTCCATTCAATTCACCGAACAAGGAGGGCGCGCTTGTGGTGGCCAATTTCCTGCTCGCGCCGGCGACGCAAGCGCAGGCGCAGGACATCAAGAACATGGGCAGTTTTTCGGTGCTCAATCTGAACAAACTCTCCGCGACCGACCGCGCGCGTTTCGACGCCCTGACGCCGAGCCCGGCGCTGCCGACCGCGGCCGAACTCGGCAAGCCGCTGCTCGAGCCGCATGCATCGTGGATGACGCGCATCACCGCGGAATGGGAACGGCGCTACACGAAGTAGATCCCAGCCCGCGCGCCAGCGAGTCCGCGGCGCGAACGCGCGCGTTGGTGCACGGGACCTTGACCTGGGCGCCGGCGCTCACGGTTGCCGTCTTCGTTGTTCCGATCGGTGCCGGCCTGCTCGGGACGCTGGCGCCCGCATTCGGGTATCTGCCTGCCATCGGCGGCTCCGAGTTGACGTTGGCACCATGGCGCGCGTTGTTCGCTTATCCCGGGTTCCTCAGCAGCTTGACGCTGACGCTCGCCACTGCGTTGCTGGCGACGGCAGTTTCGATCGCGATCGCGCTCGGCAGCTGCGCGTATCTGCACGGCGGCCGCCTGCACCGCCGTATTGGCGCCGTGATCGCGCCTCTGCTCGC
>DASQAE010000487.1:0-2876 GCA_035635915.1 Burkholderiaceae bacterium
CCCCGAGTACAAGGTGACCGCGGTGCAGGTGATGCCGGTGGCTCAGCCGTCGGATTGGCAACGCACCTACCAGGACTTCAACCAGACTCAGGAGCGGCTTTATGAGCAGCGCCAGCCGGCAGGTGTTGCGATAACCGCGAAATAAGGGCTGCACGTGATGGATCCATTGCCGCCTGCCGAGGTGACGCGCGCCGAGGGCGATGTTGGCAGCGTTGCAGCGCCGCTCGTGCGGGCGCGTGGCGCAACAACCGAACCGGCGTCCGCGCAGGTCGCGGCCGAGGTGCCGATTGCGCTTCAGTACAACGGCGTTTCGCATGCGGTCATGCTCGCGACGCCGTGCGATCTGGAAGACTTCGCGTTGGGCTTCTCGCTCAGCGAGGGCTTGATCGATTCGGTGTCCGAGTTCTACGGCGTCGAGATCGAACCGGCGCGCGGTGGCGTCACGCTTGCGATCGACGTTGCGAGTGCGCCGTTCGTGCGCCTGAAGGAACGCCGCCGCACCCTCGTGGGACGCACCGGCTGCGGCATCTGCGGCACGGAAAGTCTGGATCAGGTGCTGCGGCCCCTGCCTGCGCTCGAGGCGCGCGGTCCGCAGGTTGCGCGTGCGGCGCTCGCGCGGGCGGGCAGCGAGTTGCCGCAGTTGCAACCGCTGCAGCAACAAACCGGAGCCACGCACGCGGCGGCGTGGTGTTCAGTCGCCGGTGACGTGTTGTGCGTGCGTGAAGACGTCGGCCGGCACAACGCACTCGACAAGCTGATCGGCGCACTCGCGCGCACCGGATTCGATGCCGACAGCGGCTTTGCGCTCATCACCAGCCGTGCCAGTGTCGAGATGGTGCAAAAGTCGGCCACCGTCGGCATCAGCGTGCTCGCCGCGGTTTCGGCGCCGACCTCGCTCGCGATACGGGTGGCGGAGGACTGCGGCCAGACGTTGCTGGGATTTGCGCGCGGCGATTCGTTCTCCATCTACACCCATGGGCGCCGGATCATCTAGGTCGCGGACAAATGGACATCGAAAACCTCATCCGCATGGCCAACCGCATCGGTGACTTCTTCGAGGCAATGCCCGATGCCGACGACGCGCGCGACGGCATCGCCAATCATCTGCGCCGCTTCTGGGAGCCACGCATGCGCTCGGAGATGCTTGCGTATGTCGACAAGAACGGCGGCGCCGACCTGCATCCGATGGTGCTCGAAGCGATTCGCAAGCATCAATCGACGCTGCGTCCGCAAGCGGCGCCCTGAAGAAACCCCGGCCGCCGCCGAGTCGGCGAGAATAAGGCTTGGCATGCAACGTCTGCTGCCATTGCCGAGATTCAACGATGAGCCTTCTTCGAACGGCCGCGCCAGGTGTGGCTGCCGGCGCGGCGCAGCTTGCGGTCTGCCTGTGCGCCGCATGGTGCGACACCTGCGATGCGTACCGCCCGGTGCTTGAGCGGGCCGCGCAGCAGTTCCCTGACGCACGTTTCATCTGGCTCGACATCGAGGATCACGAAGACCTGCTCGGGCCGATCGATGTCGAGAACTTTCCCACCCTGCTGGTCGCCGTCGATGATGACGTGCGTTTTTTCGGCACACTGACGCCCCAACCCGAAACGCTGGCGCGTGTACTGCGCGCGAGCTTCGCCGAAGGGACAGGCAGCGAACCCGGGCCCGAGGCGGCCGCGTTGCTCACGCGCCTGCGGCGCTGAGGAGGCAGCCATGCGTTTTGTCGATGCCGCGGAAATAAGAAGACTGCTGAACTTCCCGCTCCTCATCGCGGCGCTCGAGGCGGCGCATCGCAGGCCGAAGATCGAAGTGCAGGACGGTCACCTGGGCAGCGATGCCGAGTTGTATTTCGTGCGCCATGCCGTCGATCGCGGCCGGTTCATGGCGAGCAAGCTCATAACAAGTTTCCCAGCCAACCTCGCTGGCGGCGAGTTGCCGGCGGTGCAGGCGGTCTGCGTTCTCTTCGACGGCACCAACGGCCGGCCGCTGGCAGTGATCGATGGCACCGAGATCACGTACTGGCGCACCGCCGCCGACTCGGCACTCGGCGCAAGCCTGCTCGCACCCTCCAGCCCAACGACGCTGCTGGTCGTGGGCGCCGGCGAAATGTCGCGCTGGCTGGTACGCGCGCACCGCACCGTCAGGCCTTCGCTGCAACGGGTGCTCATCTGGAATCGCACCCACCAGCGTGCGGTGGACGTGGCTGCGTCGCTGGCGCGAGAAGGCGTCGTGGCCGAGGTCATCGATGACCTCGACGCGGCGACTCATGCGGCGGATCTCATCACCAGTTGCACACGGTCGCGCGTGCCTCTGATCAAGGGCGCCAACCTCAAGCCGGGCGTCCACCTCGACCTCGTCGGCGGATATACGCCGCAGACGCGCGAAGCGGACGATGAGGCAGCGCGGCGCGCGCTGGTGTTCGTCGACCGGCGCGAGTCCGCGTTCGACGGCGTGGGTGACATCCTCGGACCGATCGCGAGCGGTGCGATCCGGGAAGCCGACGTGCTGGGCGATCTTTACGACCTGGTCGGCGGTGGTGTTCGCGGTCGCAGATCTGCGAGCGACATCACGTACTTCAAGAATGCCGGGGGTGGTCACCTGGACCTGATGACCGCCGAAGTAATCTTCCGCCAGCTCGCGATGTGACGTACGCCGGGCGCCGATTCAGCATGTGCCGGCGCGTTGGACCGAATTTCCTCCGATAGGATTGCGGCGCGGCCGGCTCCCGGCCGACGACAGCCTTGTCACGCGAGCACCGGCATGCAGACCTCCAATCCAGAATCGCTTCATCTCGCCGGCGTTGGGCCGGCGCCACTTACTGCGGATCAGTTGTTGCGATCGCAAGAAACGACGTTGGCGCGGCTGGTCACGACCGGGATGATCGCCGA
>DASQAE010000488.1:0-4503 GCA_035635915.1 Burkholderiaceae bacterium
CGCGACGATCAAGTCGGCGGCGACCCCGCTGCAACGTTCCGTGGCCGGATTCGGCGCCCTCGCCACGTTGGCCGAGGCAGTGCGCGCCACGCTCTCTTCCTCCGCACGCCACAGCCGCTGGCTCGGCGCCGTCGGTTACGCGGCCGCGCTGCTCGCCTGCGGCGTGGCGCTCGCACTGACGGCCTATGGGGTCGAAAGCTACCTCGTTGCCAGCAGCAACCCCGCTACCTCGGCTACGGTGCTGACGCAGAAGGCCGAGCCCGCGCCGCAACCGGCACCGGTGCCTGCCGAGACAGCACCCGCGCGCCTGAACGGAACCGCGGCTATGGTCGAAGCAAGACCGACTGAAGTCACGCTTGCGCCCGCAAAGATCGACCTGCGCAGCCTGGCACCGGTCGCACCTGCGCCTGCGCCGGTCGCAGCAGCGCCGGCTGCCAAGCCGAAAGCAGGTCCGCAATCGAAAGTTTCAACGATCGAACGCAGCCAAAACGAAGCTGGCACCGCCGCATTGCTGCTCACCGCTGCGGCGCCTGCGCCCACCACCGCCAACGCAGCCACCCACGGCAAGACGCGTGGCCTGGACGAAATGGTCGTGCCGCTCGAGCGCGCCGCTGAAATTGCGCACGTTGCACCGATGGAACTGGTGGTCTCCGCGAAGCCGGAACCGACTCCGTTGCGTGCAATCGATCGCCCGCAACCGCAGTTTCCGGTTACGGCGGCCAAGAACGGCGTGCGCGTCGGTCGCGTGCTGGCGCAACTGACGGTCAACAGCGACGGCAGCATCGGTCGCGTCGTCATCATCGAGGCGCAACCGCGCAACGTCTTCGACCAGGAAGTGCGGCGCGCGCTCGCAAGCTGGCGCTATGAGGCGCCGGGGCAATCGCGCCAGACCACGGTCGAGTTCCAGTTCAAGCTCGAGCAGTAGGTCTCACCAACTCCACAGCGTGCCGTCGTGCACCAGCCGGTTCACCGGCAGGTACGCGCGCTGATACGGGTATTTGTCCGCCAGCTTTTCGTCGAACGAGACCCCATGGCCGATCGCCTCGCCCGGATGCAGGAAGCCGTCCTTGAACGTGTATGCGTGCGGAAACACCGCATCGGTCTCCGGCGTATGGCGCATGTACTCCTGGATGCCGAAATTCGGAATCGCAAGGTCGAAATGCAATGCCGCGCCCAAGCACACCGGTGACAGATCGGTGGCGCCGTGGCACCCGGTGCGCACCTGGTAGAGCGAAGCAAAGTCCGCGATGCGACGCAGGTGGGTGATACCGCCCGCGTGCACGACCGTCGCGCGGATGTAGTCGATCAACTGCTCTTCGATCAGCTGCTTGCAGTCCCAGATGGTGTTGAATACCTCGCCGACCGCGAGCGGCGTCACGGTGTGCTGGCGGATCAGACGGAAGGCAGCCTGGTTCTCCGCGGGCGTAGCGTCTTCCATCCAGAACAGGCGAAACGGCTCCAGCGCTTTTCCTAGCCGCGCGGCTTCGATCGGCGTAAGCCGATGGTGCACGTCGTGCAGCAAGTGCACGTCCGGGCCGACCGCCTCGCGCACGCGCGCGAAGAGCTGCGGCGTGTGGTCGAGATACTTCTCGGTCGACCAATCATGTTCCGAGGGTAACGACGCGTCGGCCGGCTCGTAGAACATCGCGTCCTTCGAAACGCCGTAGACCTTCTGCAATCCCGGAACGCCCGATTGAGCCCGGATTGCGCGATAACCCAGGTCGCGATAACGCAACACCTCGTCGATCGTGTGCTCGATGTCGCGCCCGTTGGCATGTCCGTACACCAACACGCCGATGCGACTAGCACCGCCGAGTAGCTGGTACAGCGGAAGATTGGCGGCCTTGGCCTTGATGTCCCACAGCGCGGTGTCGACCGCGCCGATCGCACACATCGTCACCGGCCCGCGCCGCCAGTAGGCGCCGCGATAAAGGTACTGCCAGATATCTTCGATCTGGTGCGCATCGCGCCCGATGAGGCACGGAATCACATGGTCGTTGAGATAACTCGCGACCGCGAGCTCACGCCCGTTTAGCGTCGCGTCGCCGAGCCCGGTCAGACCCTGATCGGTTGTGATCTTGAGCGTGACGAAATTGCGGCCTGGCGAGCAGATGAAGACTTGAACGGCGGTGATCTTCATTCGAAGGATCGTCAATCAAATTGCAGCCCGCCATTCAGATCGAGCACCTCGCCGGTGATAAACCCCGCAAGCGGATGGGCGAGAAAGAGCACGCAGTGCGCGAATTCCTCGGGCTCGCAGAACCGGCCTACCGGAATCATCTTTCTCAACTCTATCTGGCGCGCCGCGCTCAACTGCTCGGTCACCATCTGCGTTTTCACGAAGGCGGGCGCGATGGCATTGCAGGTAATACCGAACGGCGCGTACTGGCGCGCGAACGAGTACGTGAGCGCAACAACACCGCCCTTGGACGCTGCATACGAGGGTGTCGGCGTGAGGCCGCCCGTCTTGGCGGCAAACGACGCCACGTTGACGATGCGCCCGTAACCGCGCGCCTTCATGCCGCGTACCGCGCGCTGCGAAACGAACATCACGCCGTCTAGATTTACCGCGAGCACCTTGCGCCAGGTTTCGGCGTCGGTGGACTCGCAGTCTGCGTAGGCAAGGATGCCGGCATTGTTGACGCAGACGTCGATCCGGCCCCAGCGGTGCTCGATGGCACTGAAGGCACGCGTGATCGCTGCGGAATCGGTGACGTCCATGCGCGTGATGGCGACGCGTTCGCCGTAACGCGCAAGTTCGCTCGCGACACGGTCGACCGAAACATCGGTCGCAGCGACGCGATACCCGGCGTCGGCGAGCGCGCGCGCCGCGGCGAGCCCCAGACCGGCGTTGGCACCGGTCACCAACGCGACCTGGTCGGCGATGGCCGGCGGTTTCACTTAGCTCCTCCGACTCACATGACTGCGCCGAGCTGCCACGGCACGAATTCGTTCTGGCCGTAGCCGTGTTTTTCGCTTTTGGTCGCTTCGCCCGACGCCGTGCGCAACACCAGATCGAAGATCCGCTGGCCCATCTCGGCGATGGTCGACTTGCCGTCGATGATTTCGCCGCAATTGATATCCATGTCTTCTTCCTGCCGGACCCAGAGCACCGAATTGGTCGCCAGCTTGAGCGACGGCGCAGGCGCACAACCGTAGGCGGAACCGCGCCCTGTTGTGAAGCAGATCATGTTGGCGCCGCCCGCGACCTGACCGGTGGCAGAGACCGGGTCGTACCCTGGCGTGTCCATGTAGACAAAACCGTGTTCGGTCACGTGCTCGGCATACTCGTAAACGGCGTTCAGATTGGTCGTCCCGCCCTTGGCTACCGCGCCGAGCGACTTTTCGAGAATCGTTGTCAGGCCGCCAGCTTTGTTGCCCGGTGCCGGGTTGTTGTTCATCTCGCCGTCGTTGATCTTGGTGTAGTGCTCCCACCACTTGATGCGATCGATCAACTTGTCGCCCACCGCACGTGTCACCGCGCGACGCGTGAGCAGGTGTTCGGCGCCGTAGATCTCCGGTGTTTCGGAAAGAATGGCGGTGCCGCCATGTTCCACCAGCAGATCGACCGCGCGGCCAAGCGCCGGGTTGGCGGAGATGCCGGAATAACCGTCAGATCCGCCGCACTGCAGGCCAATCGTGATGTGTTCTGCGCTCAACTCCTCGCGCGTCGAACGATTGGCGAACGGCAGCATCTCTTCCACCTGCCAGATGCCATGGGCGACCGTCTTTGCCGTGCCGCCGGTGTCCTGGATGTTGAACGTGCGCAGCGTCTCGCCCTCGCGCAACTGGCTGTTGGCCAGCCACGCGTTGATCTGGTTGGCCTCGCAACCGAGCCCGACTACGAGCACGGCCGCGAAATTGGCATGCGTGGCGTATCCCGCCAGCGTGCGCTCGAGCACGCGCATGCCGGCGCCCTCGCTGTCCATGCCGCAACCGGTGCCGTGCGTAAGCGCCACCACACCATCGACATTCGGATAATCGGCGAGCGCAGTCGGATGGATATCGCGGCGGAAATGATCCGCGATGGCGCGCGCCACGGTCGCGGAACAGTTAACGCTCGACAGGATGCCGATGTAGTTACGCGTGGCCACGCGGCCATCGGCGCGTTTGAAGCCCATGAAGGTGGCGTGCTTGCGCGCGCCAACCGGCTTCACGTCGGCGCCGAACGCGTAGTCGCGCGCGAAGTCGCCCATCGCCAGGTTGTGCGTATGAACGTGTTCGCCGGCTGCGATCGGCTGGCTGGCAAAACCGATGATCTGGTTGTAGCGGCGCACCGGTTGTCCGGTGGCAATCGCGCGCACCGCCACCTTGTGGCCGGCGGGTATCAATCCACGCACGCTCACGCCTTCGACGTTCACGCCGCCGACGAGCTGGCTGCGTGCGATCAGCACGTCGTCGTTGGGATGCAGGCGGATGAACGGTTGAACTAGTGCAATGCTTTGGGCAGCCATAGGACGACACTCGGAATGTAGGTAAGTATTGCAAGCGAGATGAGCAGCG
>DASQAE010000489.1:0-1716 GCA_035635915.1 Burkholderiaceae bacterium
CGGGCTGCACGTGCCCGTCGAGCCCGGCAACTGGTACATGGTCTTCGGGCGGCGCGCCTTCTTTGGTTATGTCGTTGATCCCGTCGGCGGGATCGTCTGGTTCGCCAACGTCCCGCGTGATCCGGTCAGCGATGCCGAACGTGCCGCGACCAGTGTTGGCCAGTGGAAGCAGCAGTTGATCGAATTGTTCAGCGACGATCAAAGTCCCGCGAGCGTGATCATCGACGCGGGCGAGTTCGAGCTGATTGCAGACAACACCCACGACCTGGCGTCGGTACCGACGTGGTCGAAGGGACCGATGGCGATCATCGGCGACGCGGCTCACGCGCCATCGCCGACCTCGGGGCAGGGCGCCTCATTGGCCTGTGAGGACGCAGTCATTCTCGCCAAGTGCCTGCGCGATCTGCCCGACACCGCAAAGGCATTTGCCGTTTACGAGCAGCTGCGCCGCCAGCGGGTCGAGCGCATCGTCGCGCAAGCGGCACGCGTCGGCGGCAGAAAAGCGCCGGGCGTTCTCGGCAGCATCGTGCGCGACGCGGTGTTGCCGTTCGTCTTCAAGTTCATGGTCACGGACAAGTCGCAGGGGTGGATCTACAAACACCACATCGACTGGAATGCTCCGCTGGAGCTCGAGGCGGTGGGCGCTGCTTGACACCCGGCTCAAAATCCATAGACCCGCGCGGCATTTTCGACCAGCACCGCGTCGCGAACCTGGTCGTCCTGAGTCCACTCTCCCAGCAACCCGAGCATCGCTTCGTTCGAGGGCAGCGGATTGCGATTCGGATGCGGCCAGTTGCTCGCCCACAGGCAGCGATCCGGATGGGCGCGCAGCAGTGCCTTGGCGAGCGCGGCCACGTCGTCGTAGTGCGGAGGTCCGACCTTCGAAGTCTCGTAGGGTGCAGAGAGCTTCACCCAGCGATCCGCGCGGTCGAGCACACCGAGCAGAGCCTTGAATGCTTCGTGATCCACCGGCACCGGTTCGAGGAACTTGCCGGTGTGGTCGATGACCAGCTTGCCCGGCACACGTTCGATCAACGCCCTGTACGTCGGCAATTCGCGGCCATCGAGTTGCAGGTTGATGTTCCACCCGAGCGGCGCAATGCGGGTCGCGATGGGCTCCAGCGACTCCCATGGCAACGGCCCGCCCGCGTTCGGAAGCATCATGAAACGCACGCCGCGCGCGCCGGCCGCGTGCAGGCGTTGCAGCTCGGCGTCGGTCGTATTCATGGTGTTCATCGATCCTTCGCGTCCGCAAACCACGACAGCAGGCGCCGTGCGTGATCCGCGTTCACTGCCCCGACTGGAATACGTCCCTCGGAGATCGCCGTCACCTGCTGCACGGTCTCCATCGACTGGTGCTCGATCGCGGGTTGCGTCAGGCCGCCGACGTGTGGCGTGGCGATCACGCGCGGGTGTCGTGCCAAAACCGCGCTTGGCATCTGGTCAGGCGCGCGACCGACGTCGAGCGCGCAGCCGGCGATCAGGCCGTGGTCCAGTGCATGCAGCAACGCGGCTTCGTCGACCAGGTTGCCGCGCGACGCATTGATGAAAAACGCCGACGGCCGCATGGTCGCGAACGCCTCGGCGTTCATCAGGTTTTCGGTATGCGGCGTCGCGACCACCAGGCAGACCACATAGTCGGACAGCGCCAGCAGTTCGTTCTGCATGACCTGCGTCACCCTTGGATGTGCCAGCGTGACGTGTGGATCGCTCACC
>DASQAE010000490.1:0-2730 GCA_035635915.1 Burkholderiaceae bacterium
CAAGTTGCCCGGCGGGACGCGCACCTGGTTGAAAAAAAGCTCGGCCGTGTCCTGGGCTTTCAAGCCGGCTTTCTTCAGCCGCTGGCCCTTTTCGAACCCCGGCATGCCGCGTTCGACGAGAAGCAGGCTGATGCCCTTGGCGCCTGCCGCCGGATCGGTCTTCGCCACCACGATCACGAGGTCGGACAACCAACCGTTGGTGATGAACGTCTTGGAGCCGTTGAGCACGTAGTCCTGGCCATCGAGCACCGCCGTCGTGCGAATGCCCTGCAGGTCGCTGCCCGCGGCCGGCTCGGTCATCGCGATCGCACCGATCAGCTCGCCGCGCGTGAGGCGCGGCAGATAACGCTGCTTCTGCTCCTCGCTGCCGTAGTGAAGCAGGTACGGTGCAACGATCTCGGAGTGCAGGCCAAAACCGGGACCGTTTGCCACGGCTGCGGAGAATTCTTCCATCACGACGATGCTGGCGAGCCGATCGCCGCCGATGCCCCCGTACGTCTCTGGAATGCTGGTGCAGAGCAGGCCCGCCGCACCGGCCTTGAGCCAGACATCGCGATCGACGTAACCCTGTTCTTCCCAGCGCGCATGCTGTTGCGCCACGTGGTCGGCGATGAAGCGCCGCACCGTGTCGCGGAAAAGTTCGTGTTCGGACGAAAACAGCGTGCGCTCAATCATCGGTTCGGTCCTGGCGGGTGGCCTCCGGCGCGACGATCGTAGACCACCTGCCCCTGCAGACGGAGCAACGCCTGGGCAACGGTTCCACACATAAGTTGTGCGCCAGTTGATGCGACGCATCTTTATGGGGGGAAACCATGCGAACGATCGCGAAGAAGGTATGTCTGGGGTTGGCTTTGCTGGCGCTGGGCGCAATCGCCGCCTGTGGCGGGGGCGGTGGAGGTGGCGGGGGCGGAGGCGGAGGAGGTGGCGGTAACGCCAATCTGCAGGCCGAGATCGACCAGCTGTTCCCGTTCACGCCGAACCAGCCGATCGATGTCACGTTCATCTGCGGGCGCGCGAACTCGCAACTCACGTATTACTTCGACTTCAACCTGGACCAGACCTTCAACGTCTACCTGACGACCGATACGGGCCAGGACGTGACCTTTTCCGGCACCTACACGTACGCCGGCGGCGCGATTCATATGGTGGCTCTGACCAACCCGGTGATCGCGCTCGACGAGACCACCACCCGCATCGTTGCCCACATGGGAATGCCGGGCGAAATCGAGACCCCGAACATGCGCTGCGGCGCGCTGGGGCATGGATACAACGACGTGGCGACGGACACGTTCAAGTCGTACGGGTGTCCGATCATCAATGTCCAGGCGGTCAGCTACGAGGAAAACGCGCTCGAGTTCGTGCACAGCGCCATCTCGTACGCGTTTCCGGTGCGCGGCTCGATGTTTCGCCAGCGCGACTTCTGGGTCAACACGAATCCGAGCGCGATCATCCGGCGCGGCTACGGGATCTACCGCCGCGTCGGCAACACCTTCTACGCCGACTTCGGCAACCAGTTCAACGACTACAACCTGCTGAAGGGCACGTTCGCCAATGCCGACATGCAGGTCAGCGTCGAGCAGCTCGAACCTGGTCGCGGCCCGTGCAATCGTCGCTGATAGGGGGCAGCGTGTACGAGGCGCGCGGCGGTTTGGGTGAGCCGATTGGACTCCGGGCGCAAGCCACGCGACCTGCGGTCGCGGGATTCGATACCGGTCGACGCGACCGGCACCCAAAAGACGCGCAGGCGAAACACATGGACGGGAGATTCATCACATGCCGTCCATGCGCCAAATACTGCTTGCAATGCTGCTGCTGACAGTAGCCAGGATGGCTGGCGCCGCACCGGCTGACGCAGGCGCGCCGGTGACGCTGGCGGCGACTTCGCGAATTTTCGTCACTCTGGTCCCGCACAGTGCGGACCTCGACGACCTTCCGCACTGGACCCCAGATCCCGCGACGGTCCGACCCGCGCTCAATCTTTCGCTGCGTAGTACGCGGCCCAACCGGCTCGAGTTCTCGTTGTCGCAGCGCGATGTGCTCGGGCAGGGCGACATGCTGCAACTGCGCCTCGCCTCCGATGCCCACATCGTGGCGCAGCTGCTTTCCGGCGGCCAGTTCTCCGAAGCTGACGACAGCTGGATTGCCGTTCTCGGCCTGGCTTCACGCGTACGACTGAGTTACACCAACGGCCCATGGGAACTGTCGGTCAGCGCCAAGCGCAAGTTCGGCGACGGCGACGTGCGCGCCCGCCTGTCGTACGGCTACAGGTTCTAGAAACACAGATCAATTCCGCTTCAGCGTTTTCAGGCGCAATCCCTCCGGCACGATACGGCGCTCGATGAGTTCGAACGCGCCCTGAACCAGCAGCGCAAGCACCGCAACCGGAATCGCGCCCGCAAGCAGCGTCGTTCGATCGTTGACGGCGAGTCCGGTGACGATTCGCTCGCCGAATCCGCCGGCACCGATAAATGCAGCGATGGTCGCGGTGCCGACGTTGACGACCGCCGAGGTCTTGATGCCGGCGAGCACGGTCGGCGTGGCCAACGGAAGCTCGATCTTGCGCAAGATCGCTCCCGGACGCAGGCCGAGCGCCTGCGCCGCCTCGATCATCTCGCGTGGGATCTGCGTCATTGCCGCCTGCGTGTTGCGAACGATCGGCAGCAACGCGTACAGCGTGAGAGCAATGAATGCCGGCACAGGACCAATGCGACCGGTGATTGGAATCAGGAA
>DASQAE010000491.1:0-2451 GCA_035635915.1 Burkholderiaceae bacterium
ACCATGTGCCGTGGCGCCCACTATGCATGAGACAAGAGCACGAGGTCTCCCGCGACGACCGCGCGTGGCGATGGCGCGGTTGCTGCCTGGGTGCGTCGCGCTGCTTCTTTTCGCTTGCTCGCGCAGCGACCCGGAACTGGAGTTGCGCGCAGCAGTAACACGCATGGCGCAGGCGGTTGAGCGGCATGCCCCGGCCGAACTGCTCGAGCACGTTGCAGAGGACTTCACGCGTGAGTCCGCGACGTTCGGCAAACGCGACGCGCAGCGCTTGCTCGCCGGTGTGCTGCTGCGGAACGAGAAGATCACGGTCAGTGCTGTCGTGACATCAGTGGTTCTTACCGGCGACCGCGCGCGCACCAAGGTGCGGGTGGTCGCCACGGGAGGATCCGGGTTGTTGCCCGAGCGCGGTCAGACGTGGGAGTTCGACGCGGGCTGGCGGCGCGAAAAGGGAACCTGGCGCGTATTCAACGCCGAATGGCAGGAAGGAATTTGAGCGGACTCAAGCATCGGCGCATTCCAACGAGCGAAACCGCCATGCGGGTGCGCCTCTGCCAGCGTCGTCCGCGCGCCGCCGGGCCAATGCGTGAGCACCAGATGCGGAAGCGCCAGCGGATCGGGCGATTCGAGTGCAAGCCAGGCGAGCGGCGCGGCTGGTGTCGCGCGTGCGCCCGCGTCTTTGATCAACGCGCGGATCCTCTCGCGGGTCTCAGTTGCAAGGTATTGCCAGACGATCGAGTGATAAACCACCGTGGTCTCACCCTCGCGTGTGGCGGCGAGTTCGCGTGCCACAAAGTCAGCCGCGTCGACGCTCTCCACCCTTATCCCGGCGGCTTTGGCAAGTGCGATCGCCGCTTGCAGGCGCTGCAATCGCTCGCGCTGGTCGGGCCAGACATAACTCGCAAGTCGTGTCGCTGCGCCGGGCGCGTTCAGGTCGATCGGTGCAGTGTCGCAGCCGCTGCATGAAGCTATCTCGATATCCGCTGCAAGCGACGGCGGCGTTCCTTGCCAGTCACAGTGAATGACCACCGGGCTCGCGGCGTCGCCCCAGTGAGTCGACGGACCGAGTTGGTACTGATAGCGTGGCCACAGCAGGTTCAAGCCCGCGCTGGCGCCAAGTTCGCGCAGCGCAAGTGGCAGCCCGGTGCGCGCGGCGATCATTGCGAAACCGCCGAGCAGGACCGCGCTGCGGCCAATTTCATTGGTCTGCGGTGGTCGCTGCAGATACTCGGCGACGCGCGCGCTATGGACGCGCAACGCATTGCGCACAGCTTCGGGTCCGCCGACCGTATCGAACGTCTCCCGCCGCGGCGGGTAGACGGCGGCCAACGACGGGTCGGTGCCTTCGAGCACCAAGGAATGCAATGCGCCGGCAACGCGCAGGGGGACCGCATCCGGCCACGGATCGCGCGGCCACGAAGGCATCAGTTCGCGCAAAATGCCGCCGGCAAGCCAGTCGCCCCAAGCGGCCTCGAGCACGCGCGCCGTGAACGGCGAGCCGCCACGATCGCACCAGACGACTTGCCGCTGCCAGGCGGCAGAGAGTTCAGCATTCAATCACGCCTCGCGGACATCGCAGCAGCCACGCCGTGTTGCAGCGCGAGGATGCATTGGATTGCACTTCGCCCGCATCACGACGACAAGCGGGAAGCGCAAAAGAGTCATACGAATTGCTTGAATCCGAAACTATACTAATTTCGCTTCGGTGCACTCATGCCGATGGTGCGCGCAGGCGGCATTGGCATGAGTCGAAGCGTATTTGCTGCTTCGATGTCGCAAGTTTTCTCCCGCTGGCCTGCACATAACGTATCAAAACTTGAAGGGGGACATTAATGAAAAGGTGGTGCAAGCTTTCTGCGTTGTCGCTCGCTACGGCGCTGTTGCCGTGGTCGGTATCGATCGCGGCCGACATCGACGGCAAGCGACTGCAAAGCGCGGACAAGGAACCCGATAACTGGATGACGTACCACGGCACCTACCAGTCCTGGCACTACAGTCCGCTGGATCAGATCAACGCCAGCAACGTGTCCGGACTGAGAGAAGCCTGGTCGCACGTCGCCAGCAGATCGGTGCGCGGCCTGCAGTCGTATCCGCTGGTCGCCGACGGCGTGCTTTATTACTCCGGGGCGTACAACCAGATCTGGGCGCTCGATGGCGCCACCGGTGAAGTGCTGTGGCACTACAAGCACAAGCTGAACGACGACCTGGTCGCCAAGCAGACGCACTCGCCGTACAACCGCGGCATCGCGCTCGGCTACGGCAACGTGTACATGGGGACGCTCGACGGCAAGCTGGCCGCGGTCGATATGAAGACCGGCAAGTTGGCTTGGGAAACCAAGCTGGTCGATTCCGAAAAACTGACCGTCGGCTTCACCGGCGCACCGCTGCTGGTCAAGGACAAGGTCGTGATCGGCGCGCAGGGCGGCGAGTGGCCCAGCCGCGGACCGATCTTCG
>DASQAE010000492.1:0-5121 GCA_035635915.1 Burkholderiaceae bacterium
TCGCGCACCATCGGCTTGAGCACCCGGTCCTTGTGGGTGGCATAACCCCAGGCGAAACGGCCCTTGATGCAGGCGTGTCCCTCGTTGGCGCCGCCATCCTTGTACGGCACCATCCGGATCACCTGCGTGCCTTTGAGCTCAGCCTTGAACGAGCAGCCGACACCGCAATACGCGCACGTCGTCACCGCAGTGTGTTCCGGCACGCCCCACTGGATGATCGACTTCTCCTGCAGGGTCGAAGTCGGGCAAGCGGCGACACAGGCGCCGCAGGACACGCACTCGGACTCCATGAAGGGC
Organism: Burkholderiaceae bacterium; assembly: GCA_035635915.1. Classification (GTDB taxonomy): domain Bacteria; phylum Pseudomonadota; class Gammaproteobacteria; order Burkholderiales; family Burkholderiaceae_F; genus JAKANT01. The sequence goes on from DASQAE010000492.1 coordinate 298, forward strand.
TGGTCCTGCCCCGCCGACACGCGCGAGCCGAAACCGCGGCCGGAAATCGTGAGCGCAAACGTGCCTTGCGTTTCCTCGCACGCACGGACGCAGCGATTGCAAACGATGCACTTCGACGGGTCGTACGTGAAGTACGGGTTCGACTCGTCCTTCTTGTCCTGCAGGTGGTTCTCGCCCGCATAGCCGTAGCGCACATCGCGCAAGCCCACTACGCCGGCCATGTCCTGCAACTCGCAGTCACCGTTGGCGGGGCAGGTCAGGCAATCGAGCGGGTGGTCGGAGATATAAAGCTCCATCACACCGCGCCGCAGGTCCTGCAGCTTCGGCGTCTGCGTGGATACCTTCATGCCCTCTTCTGCCGGCGTGGTGCACGAGGCTGGATAACCCTTGTAGCGCCGGCCGTCCTTGCCTTCGATCTCCACCAGGCACAGCCGGCATGAACCGAACGCCTCCAGCGATTCGGTCGCACACAGCTTGGGCACGTTGATGCCGGCTTGCGCAGCAGCGCGCATCACCGATGTACCGGCGGGCACGGTCACCTCGCGCCCGTCGATCGTCAGCGTGACGCTCTGGGCGGAAACGCGCGCGGGCGTGCCGTAGTCGGTGTCGTCGTACCCGTACGGCACCATGCGCAGCGGGTCGAAGTCGTCAGACGTGGGTTTTCTGTTGATTTCCGTGGTCAGCATGGTGAGCTCCCGCGCCAAAGTCCTCGGGGTAGTAGTTGAGTGCCGACAGGACCGGGAATGGCGTCATCCCGCCCATCGCGCACAAGGATCCGTTGACCATCGTGTCGCAGAGATCGCGCAGCAGCTTGATCTGCTTCGGTCGATCCTGGTTCGCGATGATTTTGTCCATCACTTCCGTACCGCGTACGGCGCCGATCCGGCACGGCGTGCATTTGCCGCACGATTCGATGGCGCAGAACTCCATTGCGTAACGCGCCAGCCGCGCAAGATTTGCCGCATCGTCATGCACGACGATGCTGCCGTGCCCGACCACGTGGCCGAGCGCTGCATAGGCCTCGTAGTCGAGCGGTGTATCCCAATGCTGCGGCGGAACGTAGGTTCCAAGCGGACCGCCGACCTGCACCGCGCGGATCGGCCGGCCCGACGCCGTGCCACCGCCGAATTCTTCCAGCAATTGCCGCAATGTCACACCGAATGCCAGTTCGACCAGTCCACCGTGGCGGATGTTTCCTGCAAGCTGCACCGCCAACGTGCCGCGCGAACGGCCCTGGCCGTAGTCGCGATAGGAAGCTGGACCGCGCCCCAGGATCAGTGGCACCGCCGCCAGCGTGACCACGTTGTTGATCACGGTCGGCTTGCCGAACAGGCCGGTGATCGCGGGCAACGGCGGTTTGGCGCGCACGATGCCGCGTTTGCCTTCGAGGCTGTCGAGCAGCGCGGTCTCTTCACCGCAGACATAGGACCCGGCTCCCTTGCGCACTTCGAGCTCGAAGGTTTTTCCGCTGCCGAGGATGTCGGGGCCGAGGTAGTTGGCCGCTCTCGCCGCATCGATCGCTGCCTCGAGAGCGCGGATCGAATGCGGATACTCGCTGCGCACGTAGATGTAGCCCTGCGTCGCTCCAACAGCGATCCCGGCGATCGTCATGCCCTCGATCAGCATGAACGGATCGCTTTCCATGACGAGGCGATCGGCAAAACTGCCGGAGTCACCTTCGTCCGCGTTGCAAACGATGTACTTCTGCGCGCCGACCGCTTTTAATGCCGTCTGCCACTTGATGCCCGTCGGAAACGCGGCGCCGCCACGGCCGCGCAGGCCGGAGTCGACCACCTGCTGCACGATCGCCGTCGGTTCGAGCGTGAGCGCACGGCGCAACCCGGCCCAACCTTCATGCGCCGCGTAGTCGGAAGTCGACAGCGGGTCGGTGCGGCCGATGCGCGCGTAGGTCAGGCGTTGCTGCTTCTTCAGGTACGGCAGTTCCTCGACCAGTCCGAGCGCAAGCGGGTGTTCGCATTTGGCCGGGAAACCGCGTTCGAACAGCGCAGCAACATCATCGCAGCCAACCGGCCCGAAGCCGATCCGTCCCTGCGGCGTGGCCACTTCCACCAGCGGCTCGAGCCACATCAGGCCGCGCGAGCCGTTGCGCACGATGTTGACGTCGAGACTGCGCCGTTGGGCCTCGAAGGCGATTTCGCCCGCGATCGTGTCGGCGCCGACCGCAAGCGCGGCCGAGTCGCGTGGCACGTAAACAGTAAAGCTCATGGTGCTTCCTGCTCGGCCACGTCGGTGCGCCGTGTTGCGGCGATCAGCCGATCGAACTTCGCCGGCGTCAGGCGCGCGTGCACTTCGTCGTCCACCGAAGCCGACGGCGACATCGCGCACAGGCCGAGGCAGTAGGTCGGTTCGAGCGTGAACACGCCATCGGCGGTCGTCTCGTGCAGCTTGCAGCCGAGTGCCTGTTGCGCATGCGCCGTGAGATCTGCGGCGCCCATGCTCTGGCAGGCCTCGGCCTGGCAGATGCGCACAACGTGCCGGCCCGCAGGGTGACTGCGAAAGTGGTGATAGAACGTGATCACCCCGTGCACTTCGGCGCGCGAGAGATTGAGCGCCTGCGCGATGCGACCGACCGTTGCGGGCGGAATGTGGCCAAGCGCATCTTGCACGTCATGCAAGATGGGAAGCAATGCGCCCGGGCGGCTGCGATGCCGCTGCAACGCTGCCTCGAGCGCAACTTGCGTGTAATCGGTATCCATCGACGCATCCGCTGACAGGATTGGACCTGCCGCTTGCCAGCAAGTTGAAATATGCTTCGGCCAACATAACTTACCGGCCGGAGTTTCAGTCTGACAAGCCCAGACTAATCCCTGACGGCCTACTCGTTCAATAGGCAGGCGTTTGCATATGTGGCATGTATCGATCCAGCCCGAGTGGCGCGTGGCGCATGCCGCGGGAGCACAACTGCCGTTGCCCACCTTGCTGCAGCTCCTGGGTGCAATCCAGGCCGGCGGCAGCATCGCGCAAGCCGCACGTGCGATCGGTATGTCGTACCGGAACGCCTGGGGCTTGCTGCGGGACTTCGAACACGAGTTCGGCGCGCCACTGGTCGTCAAAAGCCGCGGCCAGGGCACGCGGCTGTCGCCGCTTGCAGACAAGCTGCTGTGGGCGGACAAGCGCATCGCGGCGCGCCTGAGCCCGACACTCGAAAGCCTCGCGAGTGAACTCGAGGGCGAGTTGGAAAGCTTGCTCGCGCCGACGCGGTCGAGTGTGCGCATCAGCGCGTCGTACGGCTTCGCCGTGGCGGCGCTGGTCGAAGCGCTCAATCGGAAGGACGCAGCGGTTGACCTGAAGTACCAGAACAGCACCGAGGCGGTTGCTGCGTTGACCCGGCAGGAATGCGATCTCGCCGGGTTTCATGTCGCGTGCGATCGCTTCCAGGCGGCATCGGTGCAACCGTACCTGCAGTGGCTCGATCCAGCGCGCCATGTGCTGGTCCAGCTTGCTTATCGGACGCAAGGATTGTTCATGCCGCGCGGTAATCCGAAAGGCGTGCACAGCATTGCGGATCTCGCGCGCCGCGAACTTCGTTTCGTCAATCGCCAGCGCGGTTCGGGTACACGCATGCTGCTTGACCTGTTGCTTGCCGATAGCGGCGTTGCGGCGACCGACATACCAGGTTACGAGAGCGCGGAATTCACGCACGCCGCGGTGGCCGCGTTCATCGCGAGCGGCATGGCCGATGTTGGTTTTGGTCTGGAAACCGCAGCGCGGCGCTTCGGGCTGGATTTTCTGCCGATCCTGCGTGAGCGTTATTTCTTCGCCTGCGACGCGGCCGCCATCGAACGCGCTCCATTGCGTCTTGTATTGCGCTTGATGCGCAGCGCCGAGTTCCGCCAAGTCGTCGATGCGCTGCCCGGCTATGAGGGACGTATCTCTGGAAGCGTGGTCCCGGTACAACAAGCGTTCGCGCGAAGCCGCAAGTGAGCGCGCGAGCGCATACGCTTGCGGCCTGCTGAACGACGGAAGACGGGGAGCACCCCGCGGGAGATCATGCAAAAGACGATTGGCGTTCTTGTTCTGATGTTGATGAGCGCCGCAGCCCATGCGCTGGGCGCCAATCCATGGCGCGACTGGCGCACTGCGGACACCCAGCACTTTCGTATTCACTACCGCGCCGAAAATCGCGCCGTCGCCGAAAAAGTGGCGTCCATCGCCGAGCGGATTTATCCGCGCATCACGCAACAACTCGAGTGGGAGCCGCGCGGCCAGACCGAAATCGCCTTGTTCAGCGAGTTCGACCTTGCCAATGGTTATTCGACGCCGGTGCCGTTCAACACCATCGGCATCTTCCTCGCGCCGCCGGACGAAGGCCAGCTGCTCGACAACAGCGCCTGGCTCGACCTGCTGATATCGCATGAGTTCACGCACATCGTGCACCTGGACAAGGTGCGCGGTGCGCCGCGTGTGTTGCAGTGGATCTTCGGCCGCGTCCCTTACTTCTTTCCCAATGTGTTTCAGCCGCTGTGGGCGATCGAAGGCCTGGCGGTATTGAACGAAAGCGAGCCTGCGGCCGGCCGTGGGCGCTTGTACGGCCCGATGTTCGAAGGGTGGTTGCGCGCGGAGCGCGCAACCGGGTTCGTCTCGCTCGCCGAAATCAACGCCAACGGAAGGGCGCTGCCGCTTGCCAAGGAATACATATACGGCGCCTATTTCTACGAGTACCTCGCGCGCGTCTACGGCAAGGACGCCGTGCTCAAGTACGTCCATCGTTACAGCGGCAATGTGGTGCCGCGCGTGCATACGAATCCGGTGCTCGCGACAGGCAAGACGATGGACGTGCTGTGGAGCGAGTTTCTTGCCGAT
>DASQAE010000493.1:0-9414 GCA_035635915.1 Burkholderiaceae bacterium
TGAACGTCCTGCCGCGCTCGAGCAGGTAGCGCACGCGCGGCCTCGGGCCGACAGCCTTGAGTTCGGCAGCAACTTCATCGAGCAAACGATGCGCGTCGTCGAAACGCCTGCGCAAGCTGAAGGTGCGCGCAATCTGGGTGAGCAGCTCAAGCCGCTCGTCACCGCTTGTGCCGGCTAGCGCCGACCGAAACCGCGACTCGCTCAGGGCGGGATCGCCATACTCCCAGAGCGCCTCGATGTCGGCGGCAATAGCGACCTCAGCAAAGCAAACCAGCGCGACGAAAGCAAGCGACTCCGCAAGCGCCCTGACCGGCACGGCGCGGCTTGGCGCCAGCACGGTGTCTCAGGTGGTCGGGGTGCGACCGCCGGCCGGCCGGCCATGTCCCGGGCCGTCCTCGATGTTGAACTTGAACTCGCGCACCAGTTGGCCGTCGATGTACACGCGCATCGCATGTGCGCCGATTGGGTCGCCGGGTGCGTAGCGCCACTCGTTGGCGATGAATCCGAGCCGGGTCGGAATCACACGCTCGGTCACCGCAGTCTTCCGATCCGGCGAGATGGTGTAGATGCCGAGTGCTTCGCCTGGTCCCCAGCTTGGTGGCGGCTCAGGCAATTCGAATTCCTCGCGCCAGACCACGGTTGGCTTGTTGGTCTTGAAGATGATGTACCAACCGTAAGGCGCCGCGATCACCGCTGGGAAACGGTCGGTTTCGTAAAGGATCCGGTGTCCGTCTGAGTCCGCGCCAAAAATACCGAACTGTGCTGACGTGACCTCGAGCGGCCCACCTTTAAGGGATCTCGCTGCAGCGACTTTCGGCGACACGCCGGCCGTGCTGTTATCAGGTGGCGAAGCGCACCCCAACAATCCGGTCATTACTGCGGCAAAAAGAACGAGCGAACGCATGGGCATGACTACGACCTCCCTGATCGTTCAATGCCGCTTACCTGTAAGGCATTCTATAGGCAGTGCAGGCGACACTGGTTGCAGAAAAAAGCGAGCCAAAGACGTGCCAGCTCGCTGCAACGAGGCCTGCCGTCGATGCATCCTGCCTACGTTGAGCCTTCTAACGCGCGATCGATGCGCCAGGGCAGGTTGAGAACGCCCTGACGGAGCGCTAATTGCGCTGCGATTCGACCTGCCGCTGCGTCTTGGGGCGCTGCGCGTTTTCCGCGTTCTGTTCGCGTTGTGGCGGTGCGACCCTGTGCACCGGAGCCTCCTGATGCACGGGCGGTGCCGCGCGCGGAACGGCCGGTTGTACCGGTGCTTCCTGGCGCGGCGCAGGACGCGGTGCGATCTGTTGCGCCGGGGCAGCAACCTGTCTCGGCGGCGCCGCGGGAGCGCGCTCAATGGGCTGCGCTTTGGGCGGGCGTGGCGCTGGCGGCGTTTCACCACGCGGCTGCGCCTGGCGCGGTGTCTCTGCGCGCGGCGCTTCCAAGCGTGGAACGCGCTGCACCGGCGTCGGGACCCGCTCGTCGTTTGGCGTCACCTTCGTGAGCGGCGGACGGCCAGGGGGGTCGCTCTTTGCGTCGCGCTCGCCAGGATTCACGCGTGTTGGCGGCATGCGCACGGGAGCTTCGATCCGCGATGGGTCGTTCGGGCGGTGCCCCACGTCGCGCGACGGCACGCCCGGGCGCGGAGCATCGACAGGTGCGATCGCGTTGACCATGCTCTGTTTGCTCCGACGCAGGTCCTCGGTCACCTTCACCGGCGGGTGCTGCATCGTCGGAAGCTTTGCCCACTCGCTCGGTGCTGGTTGAACGACACGATTGATCGGTGTCCGTCGCACCAGCGCCTCGCCGGGCACCCACGTCGAATAGCTCGGTTGCCGATAGCGGTAGTTCGGCGGCGGGTTGATCACGGTGATGTAGTTGATATTCGTCACGTGTCCGTAGTTGACCGAGTTCACGTAGCGACGCGAGTAGTAGTAGCCGGGAATAAAGACTTCACCGGGGCCGAGCGGGAACCAACCCACCGGCCCGCCGAAGCTGACGCTTACGCTGACCCCGGGTGTGCCGTACCACGCGACCAGAGCGGGCGCGTAACACGGGCGCGCGATGTAGGCACCCGGCACCCAGCCCCACGTGTTGTGCACGAATACCCAACGGCCGTAGTGAAATGGTGTGAAGCCCCAGCTTGCGTCGTCGATCCAGGTCCAGCCCCACGGTGCAACATGGGCCCAACGGCCGTAGCGATATGGCGCCCATCCAGCAACGACTCCGGTGGGAAACCAGACCGCGCCGTAGCTTTCGTCGCTGCGCCACTCGCCGTGATCGTCCAGGCTCTCCACCCCGGTTGTTTCGGCCGACACGTAGCGCGTCGACTGCAACGAATCGTCGCGATGGTCGCGCGCAGCGACCCAGTCGTCAAAAACATCGGAGGCGGGCGTGACGAGCTGGAAGTTGGGTACTGGGTCCGCCGACGTCTCGCCCCGCTGCCCACTCTGCACAACGAAGTTGGTCCGCGCGCCAACGACACGCGCCGAGCCGACGTGCACGGTGATTGCGGAGATTCCTTCACTGCGATCGACGTCGATGCGGTACCGCCCGACGTCTTCGAACACGACGCGCTCGCGTGGCGTCAGGAAATCGATCTCGCGCAAGTGTTCGCGGTTGCGCACCCGCATCGACGCCGATCCGCGCTGCAAGGTGAGCTGGACCATCTCGTCGTCGATGCGATTGAAATCGAGCACGCTGTCGCCGTCGATCCGTACCGAGGTCGAGCCGATGCGGACTTCTGCGCGCCCCAGACGGCCCGTGCTCAAACGCTGCTGCGACGTCAACGGCCAGTTCAGGGTGGCATCCGACTCTTCGTTGGCGCGGTAGTCAGTCAGCGTGACGGGTCCGGAGATGAGGCTGATGCGGCCGACTCGTGCCGGCGGATCCGCCGCCGGCGTCGTGGTCGCCGGATCGGTCTGCGCGTTTACGGCCGTACCGATCGCGAGCGCGACCAAAAGTGTCGCCGCGAGGCGCAGTCGCCTGCGCCAGAGGAGTCCGGTTGCGGAATACGCGGTTTGGTTCGGCATCGATTGACCTCGTGGCGTTATGTCGCGGTCTCGCAGGCGCCATTGCCCGCCACCATTGAACGCCTGCGCAGGTTTCGCGTGTACCTTTGAAACACTTGGTTGCAGTCGGCACCGCTTCGTGGGGCTGGAAAACGAGTTCTCATTTCCGCACCGCCGGCGCTGTCTTCAGGCTGCAGCTTACGCATCATTGGGTGATGAGCGGCGGTTTGCACGCCCGGAACGGTGGAGCGAGGATGGATCAGGAACCGCGGTTCGGCTTGATCATTGTCGGCGACGAAATCCTCTCGGGCAAACGTGCCGACAAGCATTTCGCAAAGGTGGTCGAACTCCTGGATGCGCGTGGTTTGCGCCTCGAGTGGGCGCAATACCTGCCGGACAACCGCGCACGGCTAGTGGAGGCATTGCGACGCACGTTTGCCGGCTCGGATCATGTCTTCAGTTGCGGTGGCATTGGTTCGACGCCGGATGACCACACGCGGCAGGCAGCCGCTGAGGCTCTCGGGCGTGAGATCGTTTTGCATCCGGAAGCGGCAGACCTCATCGCGGCTCGATGCCGCGACCTCGCCGCCGAAGGACGAGGCAGTGCGGATATGTCGACTGCAGAAAATCGCCAGCGCTTGAAGATGGGCGAATTTCCAGCCGGGTCGAACATCATTCCGAATCCGTACAACCGAATCGCTGGTTTTTCCCTCGAGAGGCACTGGTTCGTGCCGGGTTTCCCAGTGATGGCGTGGCCGATGATCGAGTGGGTGCTCGATACACATTACCGCGCCTGGTTCCACCGCACGCCGCAGGCCGAGCGATCGCTGATCGTGTTCGATACGCCTGAGTCGGCCGTCGCGCCTCTGATGGAAGAAGTCGAGATCACTTTTTCGTCTGTCAAAGCTTTCAGCCTGCCATCGGTTGGCGATGGCAGTGACGGGCGCATCGCGCGCCGTCACATCGAGCTGGGCGTGAAGGGAGAGCCTGGGCAGATCGAAGCAGCATTTGCGCACTTGAAGCGCGGCGTTGCGCGGTTGGGCGCGCCGTTCGAGGAGCACACATAAAAAAAGCCCGGTCAGAAGACCGGGCTTTAAAAGCACCACCAAAGGAGGAGACAGAAGGGGTTTGGACCTAAGTCCAAACGAGTGGTGCCAAGGAGACAACCGTCACGGGATCAACCTCACCTTAACTCAATCGCGCTCCCGAATCGCTGGAATTTTCCCTCATTCGCGAAGCGACTTATCCGACAAATAACAATCCGTTTCCTTGTTGTTCTAGCTTTGGGCGATCCGATTCCGATCAAGCGGCCTTGCGACCCTTCGCCTTGACCGCGTCGTTCGCGGCCGCAGCTGCCTTGAGCGAAGCCTGGGTGGCAGCCGCAAAGTTCGATTCGGCGACATCAACCGCCTGCTTGGCGGCTTTCGCAAACGTGTCATACGCCGTGTTGGCGGCGGCCACTGCGCTCTTGAACATCGAAACTGCCGGTTCCGAACCGGCCGGTGCATTCTTGGTGGCGAAGTCCACGAGCTCGGCGACCTTCTTGTTGCCTTCCGCTACTTGCGCTTCGACGATCTTGGAGAATTCGGCGCCTGTGCCGCTGGCGATGCTGTACACATTGCGGCTGTAGCTGACCAGCTTCTCCATTGCAGGTTGGGTGAAACCGCCGGTCAAGGCGAGGAGTTCCTGAACGTCCTTCACTCCAAGCAGGGCCTGGGTCTTCTCGGCCGACTCGTCCATCAGCGCCTTGGCGGCAGCGAGGTTCAGGTCGACCAGTTTTTCGGTTGCATCGAAGAGGGCGTGCGAAAGTGCATACAGCGCGTCTACTTGCCCTTTCTGTAATTCAGCTACTTGCGCGGGTGTGGCGTACATGTTGGCTCCTCAAACTTGAATCAATGGGTCGTCGCGTGCGGCGCTACAGGTGCTTCGTTGCTGTTCTGTGATGCCATTCGTTTGTTCTCTGCTGCATTGCGGCTTGTGCGATGCACAAGAGCGATTGTATGCACGAGACCTCCTGTGTCAAGCGCTTTTTTGCGCTGCGTCTAGCTCGCTCGCCTTTGTGCACGCACATGCGACCGCATAGAGTTCAAGGTCTTAAGGGAGAAACCTCGATTTCGCTTGAGCTCGATCCGGCCAATTCTCGTGCACTGCAATGCCTTGCGGTCGCGTCCTAGAATCGGGGCGCTTGGTGAGTGAAGGGTCCGCATGAAGGTCTTCTCGAGCGAGCGGTTTGTGCTTCCGCTGCCTGCGGGCCACCGGTTTCCGATGAGTAAGTACGCCCGCCTGCGCGAGCGGGTGCGACTCGAGCTCGACAGCATCGAACTCCTGGAACCCGAGCCAGCTGGCGACACGGTGCTCGCGCTGGCTCATGACGCGGATTACATCGAGCGGGTCGTCAACGGCCAGCTCTCGGCGCGCGAGCAAAGAACAATCGGTTTTCCGTGGTCCACTCAAATGGTCGAGCGTTCGCGGCGCTCGGTGGGCGCCACGATCGGCGCGTGTCTGGCCGCGTTGTCGGAAGGCGTTGCAGTCAACCTCGCCGGAGGAACGCATCACGCAACGCGCACCGGTGGGCAGGGGTACTGCGTGTTCAACGACGCTGCGATCGCAACCCGCGTTCTGCAGGCCAACAATGCAGGAGCGCGGCGCACGCGTGTAGCCATCATCGACCTCGATGTGCACCAGGGCAACGGCACCGCGAACATCCTGATGGGAGACGACGCGAGCTTTACGTTGTCGATCCACTGCGAGTCGAACTTTCCTTTCCGCAAGGAAAACGGCGATCTTGATATCGGCCTGCGGGACGGCACCGGTGACGCCGAGTACCTGGAAGCGCTCGAGCGCGCGCTGGATCTCATGCTGGCGCGCTTCGCGCCCGACTTCATGATCTACCTCGCAGGAGCTGACGCTCACGCCGGCGATCGCCTCGGTCGCTTAGGACTCTCCACTGACGGACTGTTCCGCCGCGATGAGCGCGTATTCGGGCTGGCGCGCGCGCTTGACGTCCCGATCGCAGTCGCGATGGCCGGCGGGTATGGCCACGACATCGAACAGACGGTAGCCGTCCACTTCAACACTGTGTATGCAGCTCGCAAGAGCTGGTCTTGCCGTTGTCCTTCTTATTCGAAGGAGCAGATCTCGTGAACGGCAAGCAGGCGCCGCACCGGCGCGACCAATATCGGCACTTTCACCCAATTACCACGCGCTGGATGGACAACGACGCTTATGGACACGTCAACAATGTCGTCTACTACAGCTGGTTCGACACAGTGGTAAACGCGTACCTGGTCCAAACGGGCGTGCTCGACATCGAAGCGAGCCCCGTGATCGGCCTGGTGGTCGAGACGCACTGCAACTATTTCGGCCCACTGGCGTTTCCCCAAACCGTCATTGCGGCGCTACGCGTCGCGCACATCGGCACGTCGAGCGTCCGATATGAAATCGGCCTCTTTGCCGCTGACGCCGATGAAGCCAGCGCACAAGGGCACTTCGTTCACGTATACGTGGATCGAATTTCTCGCCGCGCTGTACCGATCGGCGACCCGCTGCGCGCGGTTCTGGAGCAGATCCGCGTCGCCTAGCTGCAGCGCCACACTTTTCGGCGCGTTTTACTCATAGAATCAGATGCCTGTCCCGGTCTGCTCATCCGTTGACTTATGCGCTACACGGGTGGGTGGTGTTGGGGTAGGCCGTCCGGATGACTGCCGGCAGAGCGGCGATCGAGTTGAAGCTGGGATTGGCGTGGTTTGATGTGGCAGTGCCCGCGATTTCGTTGCGGCGTCGAGTGGCAGAGTGGCTCACGGATTCGAACGAGGGATGGCAATGCAGGTAGGAAGTAGTCTGCTGGCGCTGGCAGGTGTGTTCGCGATGGTGGTCGCGAGCCAGGCGGTGAGCGCGCAAGGTTCACCGGCGATCAGTGTCGGTTCGGGTGAGGTGATTGCACGTGCCGCGCGCAAGGCGCCCGCCAAGCGGGGCGACGACCTCAACGTCCCGTTCGCGTTGAAATCGGCGGTTGCCCTCGTTGTCGATCAGGACACGGACGAAGTCCTGTTGGAGAAGAACACCAACACCATTTTGCCGATCGCGTCGATCACCAAACTGATGACCGCGCTGGTCACCATCGAGGCTGATCTCCTGATGGATGAAGAAATCGTGGTGACACGGGATGACCGCACCATAGACCGCGTGCGCTCGCTGCTACGCCCCGGCGTGAAAGTTACGCGCGCTCAGGCGCTGCACCTGGCTTTGATGTCCTCGGAGAATCACGCGGCGCAGTTGCTCGGTAGGTCGTATCCCGGCGGCACTGAGCAGTTCGTCGAAGCCATGAACGCCAAGGCGCAGATGCTCGGGATGCACGAGTCGCGTTTTGTCGATCCAACCGGCCTGTCTCCGGAGAATCGTTCGACGCCTCAGGACCTGGTACGTCTCGTCAAAGCGGCCTACGAGCATCCTGCGATCCGCGATTTCTCGACCAGCAGTTCGATGGCGATGCCGTTCGGCAAACGAACGGTGCGTTATGGCAACACGAACCGCCTGGTCTCGAATCCGACTTGGGAAATCGGCCTGCAGAAGACTGGCTACATCTCGGCGGCGGGACGGTGCCTCGTCATGCAGGCCGTCATCCAAGGTCGCCGCGTAGTGATCGTGCTGCTCGATTCGGCCGGAAAGTACTCGCGGATCGGCGACGCGCAGCGCATTCGCAATTGGCTTGAAACTAGCCTCTCGGTTTCAGCGCCGCGGCCGGTTGCTCTGCGCCCAGCTATCTGACGAGCCGCGCTGCGCGCCTGGATCAGGCCGCGTAGCCGAGTCCCGCTGAGATTCGCCCTGCGGTAGAAAGCAGATCGCTGATCCATTCATCCTGCAGCCGCTCGGCCGGTGCTGACACCGAAAGCCCGGCCACGATCCGCCCCGAATCGTCGCGAATGCTTGCGGCGATGCACTTCACACCAAGCTCCAGTTCTTCGTTGTCGCGCGCAAAGCCGCGCGCGCGCACGAGCGACAACTCACGTTCGAGCTTTTGCAACTCTGTAATGCTGTTCTTGGTGTGGCCTGCAAGCCCGGTTCGCATCGCGTAGGCGCGCACTACGCGCGCGTCGTCATACGCAAGGAACAGTTTGCCGCTCGATGTCAGGTGCAAAGGAGCGCGTCCGCCGATCGCGCGCACGACCTGCATGCCCGAGCGCTCGCTGTAGGAGCGCTCGACATAAACGATCTCATCGCCTTGCCGCAGTGAAAGGTTCACCGTCTGGCCTGTGCGCCTGTGCAACTCACGCATTGGTTCCAGCGCTGCTTCCCGCACCGAGAGTCGCGCTTTGACGAGATTGCCGAGTTCGAGCAGCCGCATGCCAAGCCGGTACGTTCCTGCCTGGTCGCCGCGATCGACGAAACGGCCGAACACCATGTCGTTGAGGATGCGGTGGGCCGTGGAGGGGTGAAGGCCGGTCTTCTGCGAAAGCTCTTTCAGACTGACCGGGTCGGAGTGCGCGGCGAGAGCATCGAGCAGGCTCATCATGCGCTCGATGACCTGGATTGCGGTTTTTTCGCGGGCGGGAGTTTCGGCTCTTGAGACCATGGTGCGCCGCAGAAGCTAGGTACCCGGAGCTTATACCAAGATACGAAACGTTAGCCAAACCCATGACTGGCGCGGGTCTCCGCGCGATGGACCGGCTGGATCCTGGCTGGTGCGACGCGCCAATTGCGGCCCAAAATCGGCGTCACCGCGTCGCGTAGGGAATGTAAGTGACGCCCTTTGCGCCTTGTTCGGAGCGCACAAGCGTCGGGCCTTTGCAAGGCCATACGATGGCCGGGTCGATCGCCCAATTCCCGGCCGCCCATCGACCGACGTTGCGCAGCAGGGTCACGTGAGGCACGAAGGGCTTGCGGTCATATTCGATTTCGAGACCATCGAGCAACTCACGCACCTTGGCTGCCAATCCCAGCACCGCAGCGTTCTCGGGACCACCGGCCCAGAGCACGCGCGCGGCGTCGAAATGGCCAACGTGATCCAGCATCCAGTCGAAACCGGATGCCTTGCAGCGCTCGAGATGCAGCACCAGGTCGGCAACACGATCCTCGCCAAGCGACCCGATGAACGCAAGCGTCAGATGCAGATTCAAGGGCGCCATGCGACGCGCTCCCGTCGCTCGGCGGGCGAGATTTTCGGTTACTTCACCAAGGCGCCCGCGAACGCTCGGTGAGGGCCATAGTGCGACAAACACCCGGTGCGATTTGACCGGAGCGGCGCGGTCGCGCGCGCGCTCACTCATCGTGCGGAAGTGTCTTCAGCCGCCCGTTTGCCTGCGACTCTGCTCGTGGGGTTCGTCGCAGGTTCGCGAGCAACGCGCGGCGGCACTCCGCGACCAGAGCCGGGCCGCGATAAACGAGGCCTGTGTAGAGTTGGACCAGCGAAGCA
>DASQAE010000494.1:0-5063 GCA_035635915.1 Burkholderiaceae bacterium
GAGCGCGGACAGGTGAAGAGCTAAGAAAGCAGTCTCACCCCGGCTCGCGTCGGGACGACAAGCAAAAAAACGCGCCGACCACGGCACGCCGTGGCGGCGCAGTTTTCAAGTCCATCGGCCGGCGCAAGCGCGTGGCCGATGGCCGTTCCGCAAAATCGTTACTTGCTCGCCTGGAACGGATGGTCGACCGATCCCTTCTTCGATACGACCTCCTTGGCGCGCGGCTCGCGCGCAACAGCGCGTTTGATCGACTCGCGCGTCGCCTTGTAGTTGTACTCCTGGATCTTCTTGTCGTCGGCCGCGAGCCAGTGGATGAACACGCCGACACAAACGAATACATCATCGGCTTCGTCGGCGGGAATGGTGCCGTCTTCGACGCTGTCGGCAACCGCCATAGCGACTGCGCGCTGCGCCGGGCCGAACATCTGCACGGCCTGCTTGGCGCCTTTGATGGTTACCTTGTTGAACAGGATGGTATTGGGCTTGGTGAGCAGGTTGGGCGCCACCACTGCCAGCAGGGAGGTAAATCCGTCCTTTTGGTTCGTTAGTGCGTTGCAGAACGCCACTTCGGCGGCCGAGCCGCGCGGTCCCATGATGAGGTCGATGTGTGCCACCTCGTTGCCGTCGCCGACCAGCGATTCGCCGACGAGGACACGGTCAATCTTTGCCATTGTGATGTCTCCGACAGATTGGTTATCCGGACAGACGCGTCAGCGTCGGCGGACTGTTTAACACGTTCCATGCCAATCCGGGCAGAGGCACCTCGCTCAAACGCGGGTCCAGGATTGCAGCGACAAACGCCGACGCGACCGCGAGATCGGCGCTCGTACCGGGGTTAAGTCCCGCTTCCTTCAGGCGTTCGTCCCATGTTGCAAGTGCGTCGGCGCGAGGTACCTGATCCGAGGTACGCCACGCGTCGAGCACGGTGCGCGCGTCCTCGGTGACACTGTGTGCCAGTGCCGCGCCGTGTTTTCGAACAATGTGTGAATCGGGCGCCGAGGCCAGGAAAGCGAGATAACACGCAAGCATCGCTGTGCCAGGTTCAGCCGCGTAGCGCATCACTTCGGACAGGCCGAGGTCGAAGACTTCAGCGAAGTCGTTGCTGTACTGGCGCGCAACCCGATCCCGATCTGAAGCGAGTTGCATGGCGTCGCGCAAGCCCATCGTCGGCGCGTCGCGCACGTCCTCTTGCGCAGCGGCGCCAAGGCCGCCTGGGTTGGCGTACGTGATCGCGCGATAGGCCGCGCGTGTGTCGTCGATGTCCAACCGCGCAAGGGTCGCACCAAGCCGTGCGCGCAATTCTGCGAGGCGCGGACTGCGCACGCTCTCGAAAGCAGCGGCAAGCGGTGCGCAGAGAAGAACGATGCCGAGGTTGGTATTGCATTCGACTGCTGCGCGCGTGGCCTTGATAGCGCCTTCGATGCGCTTGCCGACCGCTGCCCCCGGTTCGAACAACGCGTCGGCGGAAACATTGGCGCTCGTGATGAACTGCTCGCCATACATGCCGTGGCCCGCCGACGCGAAGCTGACGCTGCCGGGCTTGCGCACGCTCACATCGAGCGCGCAGGCCCACAGATACGCGCGGCGCGCGTCGTGGGTCACGCCGCAGAGCGCGCCGGCCGGCCGCTGGCGGCGAACTTGCGCGTAAGAAGATCATCGACCAGCTGCGTGGCGATATCGAGAGGCGTGACCGATTGCAGCCCGCGCCAGGCAGCAACACCGTTGACCTCGATCACCTGCGCCGTTGCACCGGAGCGAGAGGGTGGCAGCAGATCGACACCCGCGTAGTCGAGGCCGAGCGCGGCAGCCGCTTGGGTTGCGATCTCGGCCGCTTCAGCAGTTGCGCCGGTGAGTGGTGCCGCCTCGCAGCGCGCGCCTTGCGCCACGTTGTGGATCCAGTGTTCGCTCACTCGACGCATTGCAGTGACGGCTTTGCCGCCGATCACCAGCACGCGCCAGTCGAAGCCGGGATGCGTTTCGGAGTCTACGAAGCGCTGCAGGTACGCGTAGCCGCCATAGTCGGCGAGATCCGGCAGTCCGATGTGTTCGCCATCGACCTTGCCCAACCGGTGCAAACCATCGCCCTGAGATCCGAACAACGGTTTGAGCACCACGCTGCCGTCGCTGTTGTAGGCGCGCATGGCGACGCGCCGCGCTGCTGCGGCGGATTCGCCCGCCCAGGCCGCCGGCGTTGGAATGCCGGCAAGGTGCAGCAGGAAACTCGTCATCGACTTGTCGACGCTGCGTTCGATTGCGCGCGCGTCGTTGTAGACGGGCACACCGAGTTCGCGCAGTGCGTGCAGGATGCCGAGCCGCGCGGTGACCTGCTCGAACGTTCCGCCAGCGATGCCGCGCACGATCGCCGCATCGGGCAAATCGCGACCGAACCCGGGGATCACAAGTCCGTGCCAGGCCCACGTGGTGTCGAAACGGCACGCGGCGAGATCGACACAACGACCCGCGCAACCGCGAGTGCGCAGCGCCTGCTGCAAGCGGGCGGTGTGCCAGCCCACCGCGTCCGTCAAAATCGCGACCCGCAGGCGCGCACCCGTGTCGACCGCGGCCGGCGCCATCACGCCTCCTGCAGCCACGCGCCACGCAGCAGATCCGGGTTCACCCGGCCCGCGTGCCATGTGTTGCCGCTCTTGCGGTTGCTGACCCAGACCTCGGCGGGCGCAAACAACGCGGGATCGATCCTGTAGAAGTCGAAGTCGTATTCGCGAAACACTTCGGCAAACGTTCGGCCGAAGTCGCGCGAGTTGAGCGAGGGCAGATCGTGTGCGAGGGCGCGCGCCGCCGCGTCGTCGGTGTCGACGGTCAGATGCACGCGCCCGCCATAGAGGATGGCGTCGTTGGTGCGGCCCATCGCTTCGGTGCCGTCCTGCGCCGGGACGGGCAGTGGCGCGCTCGCGATGCCTTCAACGATCGCAGCGAGCGGAAAACCAAGGTGGTGTGCCTTATGCAGTGCCACCTCCAGCACGCGCCCGACCACCTGTGTTGTACCGGCGGTGCTGGTCGTCGGCGTGAGGATGACAGTCAGCCCCGATCCTTCCAGGCCGCAATCGCGCAGCACCTTGTCGATGATCACCGCAGGCGGCTCACGATCGGTCTCGAGCACCAGCAGCCCGGTGTCGGCCTGGTCGCGGTAACCAAGCTCTTCGAACAGCGGCTCCTTGCACGCGAGCGCGCGTGCCGGCCCGGATCCGAGCGCGAAAAACTTCTTGCCGCCGGTTTGTTCCTTGGTTGCGGCGAGACTCCAGCCAGCGTACTGGCTGGCGAGGCACGCGAGCACCGGCTGCGCGCTCGACACCTCGATGCTCACCGGCCATTCGCCATGACCCATGCGCAGCGCCACACGCCCGAGGCCGCCCATGCAGATCGCGGTGACCACCGCACCTGCGGCGGCGCTGCTGCGCGCCTCGATGCCCGCATCGA
This sequence comes from Burkholderiaceae bacterium, assembly GCA_035635915.1. GTDB lineage: Bacteria > Pseudomonadota > Gammaproteobacteria > Burkholderiales > Burkholderiaceae_F > JAKANT01. The sequence continues at coordinate 3,436 of DASQAE010000494.1, forward strand.
CGATGCGGACGCCCTGCGCCGTGGTGCGCACCAGCACGTCCTCGCCCGGTGCGCCAAGCAATTCCGCGAGCAGCGGATGCGCAAGCGCATTGACACTGATGTGTGGGGGTCTTCGATCAACTGGCATGGCGATGAGCCTCGTTTCGATTCTGCACCATCGCGAGCACGGTGGCTTCTTGCTGCGCAAGACCCGTCCGCACGCGCTCGGGGTTGACGTCCGAGGCGGACACGGTGCATAACGGCGCCCCGGGTGCGATACGACTGTCCGGTTGCGGCACGTCGCGGCAGCCAAGAGCGAGCAGACGCTGCACATGCGCGCTCGTCACGACGCATGCGCCGGTTGCAAAGACGATGCGCTCGCCGTGGACCCGATCCGAGGCATTGCGCGTCACTGCTTGCGGCAGCACGCCGGCGCATGCATCGACATGGACCTTGATCAAGCCTGCGGCAAATTCGTGGTCGTACAACGCCATCGTCGCAGAGGGCCGCGCATTGACCTCGAGCACGGTGAACGTATCGCCGTGAAGAATGAAATCGAGGCTGCCCAGTCCACGCAGGCCGAACGCCTGCACGAGCGTGTCGACAGTGCTCGATAGGTCGGATACGAGCGAGGGCGGCAGATCGACCACGGGGCCGACGGCGCCGTGATAAACGAAGGGTCGCGCGCCGTGGGCGCGCACGAGCATCTCGTTGACACCGATCGTGCGTGAACGCCCATCCGCGGCAATGAACAGCACGGACATCGGCCGACCCGCGAGTTCACGCTGGAAATACGCTGAGGGAGCGGCATTGTGAACGTGCGTGGCGTCCGCGCGGCGAACGTGCCAACCGCCACTGGTAGCGAAGTCCTTCACGAGCCACCCGAGCGGCTGCGCAGGAAGATCGAGTGTCGTTTCCGGATGAGGGATTTGCCGCTCGGCGAGCACGGCGAAAAACCGCCGCGGGTCGCGCAAGCGCTCGATGGTCGCCCGGTCGTTGCCGAGCAACGGCAGCACGCGTGCGCCCGCATCAAGCAAGTCCGGCCGCGGTTCGAAACCCGCACCTGCGATCCAGCCGATGCAGTCTGCCTTCGCACGCGCGGATTCGAGCGCGGCAAGGAAAAGATCGCCGTCGACGCGCAGCGTCGCCGGATCGCCGATCGAATGCCACTCGTCTGCAGCGGCACACGTATCGACATCGCCGAACAGATCGAGCGCGACCACACGCCAACCGGCGCGCTGCGCCGACTGCGCAAGCAGGCGCGCCGATAGCGCAGCGACGACCAGCGTCGACACGCTTGCTCGCGTTGAAAGTCAGTCCGCGAGCAAGCTACGCGCGACCGCAAGTGCCTCGGCGATACCGAGCACGACCGGTTTTGGCGTCTCGCGCATCTGCACGAACAACTTGTGCTGCACCTGGTACTTGACGTTGCCGATCGCAAGCGCGCCGATGCCCACGGCGCGCCCGTTGCCAAGTGGTTTGCCGTCGTCGAAGACGTCGACGCCGGCAATGCCCGCCGGAGGCACGGCATTCACGTCGGCAGCAAGCAGCAACTTGCTTGCGCTGGCGAGATCTGCCGCTGTCACCAGCTGGACGCCGGCGGCCGCCGTGGCGAGCACGACCTCGGCCTCTGCCAGTGCGGCGCGCAG
>DASQAE010000495.1:0-3341 GCA_035635915.1 Burkholderiaceae bacterium
GGGCCAAAGACCTCTTCCCGCGCGATCGCCATGTCCGGCTTCACACCGGTCACTATGGTCGGCTCGACGTACGCGCCGCGCCGGTTCAAACGTGCACCGCCAAGTGCGACGGTGGCGCCCGCGCTGCGTGCACCCTCGATATAGGAAAGGATCGTCTCCAGCTGCTTTTCCGTCGTGATCGCTCCGACTTGCGTGCCGGCTACGAGTGGGTCGCCAACTGCGACACGTTTGGAGCGCTCGATCACCGCGGCGGCAAACTTCTCGGCGATCGACTCCTGCACCAGCACCCGACTGCCACTGTTGCAGCACTGTCCGGCATTGAAGTAGATGCCAAAGACCGTGGCGTCGATGGCGGCGTCCCAGTCGCAATCTGCGAAGACGATCTGCGGGTTCTTGCCGCCCAGTTCCATCGACACCTTTTTGAGCGTCTGCGCGGATTTGGCGACGGCCTGCTTGCCGACGCCGGTGGAACCCGTAAACGAAAGCATGTCGACGTCCGGGTGCGTGACCAGAACGTCTCCGACTACGCTGCCACGCCCGACTACGATGTTTACGACGCCCGCGGGAATTCCCGCGGCCACCAGGATCTCGCCCAGCATGACTGTCGTGCCTGATGTCACCTCAGCCGGCTTGACAACCGTGGTGCAGCCCGCGGCAAGCGCGAAGGGCAGCTTCTGGCTGACAATCAGGAACGGAAAGTTCCAGGGCGTAATGATGCTAACCACACCGATCGGATCGCGCAGCACGACGCCAAGCGTGGCCTCCCCCAGCGTGTTGTAGCTGTCGCCGTGCAAGTTGCGTGCGAGTGTCGCGGCGTAATGCCACAGGTCCGCGGCGCCTTCGATCTCGGCGAGGGACTGAGTCAGTGGCTTGCCGTTTTCGAGCGTCTCCAGCAATGCAAGGTCTTGCTTGCGTGCAAGGATCCCTTCAGCGACATCGCGCAAGATCCGTGCGCGCTCGGCGCCCTTCATCCGTGGCCAAGGACCTTCATCGAACGCTCGTCGGGCTGCGGCGATCGCGCGTTCGGCATCTGCAACGCCGGCCTGCGCGTAAACAGCAACGAGTTGGTCGTGCGCCGGCGAGCGCCGCTCGAGCGTGCAGCCATCGGCAGCATCGTGCCAAGCGCCATCAATCAGGAGCTTGCCGCGAAATGGCGCGCGTGCAAGGACTTCAGTGGGATTCAGGGTGGTGGTCATAGTCGTCTGGTAGTGGTATGGAATTCAACGGCCAAGGTATTGCGGCGGGCGCTTCTCACGGAAGCTGCGCACGCCTTCAGCCCCGTCTTCGGTTGTCGCCGCAAGCGCGCCTGCCATCGCTTCGAGCGTGGCCGCGGCGTCCTCGCCGGCAGCAGCGTTGATGAGCTGTTTGGTGAGCTGAAGCGAAACCGGCGCCTTCATTGCCATGTCATGCGCGAGGCCCATTGCACGCTCGCGCAACTGTGCGGCGGGAACGATTTCGTGGACCAAGCCGCTGGGGCGCGCGTCGATCGCTGAAACACGCACGCCGCTCAGCGCCAGGTACTTCGCATGCCCCGCACCCACGAGTTGAACGAGACGCTGCGACCCGGACCATCCCGGGCATGTGCCGATGGACGCTTCTGGCAGCGCGAACTGCGCATGTTCTGCGGCGATTCGGATGTCACCGGTGATCGCCAGTTCGAGTCCGCCCCCGAAGGCATGACCGTTGATCGCCGTGATAACTGGCTGGCGCAGCCGGGCCCACTGGTCGAATACCTGGTGTCCGCGCTTGACCCACCGACGCCACATGTCGAGCGGCTGCAGCGCTGCCCACTCGTTGATATCCGCACCAACACAGAAGGCCTTCTCGCCTGCGCCGGTCAGAAGCACCACGCGCACGTCGGTTTCGGCTTCGATACGGCGCGCGATGGATTCCAGCTCATCGAGCATCGAGGGCGTCAGCGAATTAAGCTTCGCTGCACGGACGAGCGTGACGATGCCGACGTGGCCGTCGCGCTGGTAAGAGACGAGTGGTTCAGCCACGGCGCGCCCCCTCGGCCATCAACCGCAGCCCGAAGGGTTGTGGGCGGAACAGCGCCTGGTCCATCACGCGCAGGTCGCGCGCGACGCGCAGCGGGATTTCAGCCTGATCGAGCACATCGCGCTGCAGGTCAATACCCGGAGCGATCTCCTTGACCACAAGTGCGTCTTGCTCGAGGTCGATCACGCAACGCTCGGTCACGTAGGTGACGCGCTGGTTACGCTTGCGTCCCATGACGCCGCTGAAGGTGATGTGCTCGGCGTTCTGAACGAACTTGCGTGTCTTTCCTTCCTTCACGATCGTGAGGCGGCCATCGCCGACCTCCAGCTTCGCGCCGGCCGTGAAGAAGCCGGAAAACACGATGCGGCGTCCGAATGCAGAGATATCGACGAAGCCGCCGCAGCCGGCGGTCAGATAGGGCTTCGAGCCCAGCTTCGATACGTTGACGCTGCCGTTGCGGTCCACCTGCAGGAACGAGAGCAACGCTACGTCGAAGCCGCCGCCCTGGAAGTAGGTGAACTGGTTCGGCGAGGCCATGATCGCATCGGCGTTTGAAGCGCAGCCGAACGCGAAACCGAGCAGGGGCATTCCGCCAACCGCGCCCTGCTCGATAGCCCATGTCACTTCGCCATGCAGGCCTTCCTCGAGGAGGATGCGTGGCACATTGGCGGAAATGCCGAAGCCGAGGTTCACGGCATGTCCATGTGCCAGTTCCATCGCCGCGCGGCGTGCAATGACTTTTTCAGGACCCCACTCTTGCGGCTCGAACGTCGCCAGTGGCCGCAGGATCTCGCCGCTGATCGCCGGGTCATACACCGTCTGCGTGGTCTGCATCTGATCGGGGTCGATCACGACGTAGTCGACGAGATTGCACGGAACGTTCACGTCATGCGGGCGCAGGCTGCCATCCTTGACGACTCGCTTCACCTGCGCGATGACGACGCCGCCATGGTTGCGAACCGCTAGCGCCTGATCGAGACCGCCAAGCAGCGCTCCTTCGTGTTCGTGGGTCAGATTGCCGCGCTCGTCTGCTGTCGTCGCGCGGATGATCGCGACGTTCGGCACCACCGCCGGAAAGTACAACCACTCCTGGCCGTCAAAACGCTCCTTGCGTACCACTGGGCGCCCAGCAGCGGCCTCGTTCATCGCGCAGCCCTGCAGGTCGGGATCAACAAAGGTGCCAATTCCTACTTGAGTCAGGACGCCAGGACGCCGAGCCGCTGCGTCGCGATGCATGTCGAACAAGATCCCGCTCGGGATGTTGTAGGCCTCGACCTGGTTATCGACGACCATGCGCCAAATCGCAGGCATCGGCAGCGAGGACGGTCCGCTCGGATAAGACC
>DASQAE010000496.1:0-5863 GCA_035635915.1 Burkholderiaceae bacterium
CCCGCGTTTGGTTTGGCGGCGAGCCGTGCCCTGATGGCGACGCTGGTGGCGTGGATGGCGCTCGAAGCAGTACGCGCCGTGGTTCGCGCGGTGCAGACACTCGATGACCGCGCCTGAGCGACGCTAAGGCAGCGTTTCGACCGTAAGCCGTCCTTCGCCTGCGCGCGCGACCGCCTGACGCGCGATCCGATACGCATCGACCTCGAACGTCCGTTCGCTCTCCTTGGCGAGCGTCAGCGCCGCATCGAGCGTGCGCACGCTGCCCAGCCAGCACCAGCGATCGAACACATGCCAGTCTTCGCGCTGGCGCTCCGGGTTGGTTTCGACTAGTGCGACCGCGCCCGGGTACGGCCACGCGGGAATACGCAGCGGCTCGACCGCGTGAGCTACGCGCGCAGCATGTTCCGAGGCACTCTCAGCTCCGACGCAGCAGCCGCGGCAGCGCCTCAGTTGGAAATTGAAACACGGCGCATCCGGCGCGGCGCGACGCGCACGGGCTTCGAGCCGCAGCGCCTTCATGCATAACGTGTGGTCCGACGCGATGTCGGCCAGGCGCCGGCGCGCGCTCGCACGCGATCCGAACGGGCCGAACATATCGGGCAGGCGTGCCGGCGGTACGTCGTTAGCCCGGACCACGCGCGGCCGGCCGAGTTGATCGAACTCGACCAGCACCGCTTGTGCACGCCGCCGCAGCGCGATGTTGTGCGCCGGCAAGCGCGTTTTGATCAACTCGGCTTCGCGTAGCAAGGCGCCGATGGCACCGGCTGTCTCCTCCCATTCGATGCGGCGCACCTCCTGCGCCAAACGCGCATCGGTGCTGTTGGCGTAGTCGGCATTGAAGTGACTGGAAACGCGCGCGCGCAGATCGACGCTCTTGCCGATGTAGATCGGATGCGCGTTCAACCCGAAGAACGAATACACGCCAGGCACGGCTGGTACTTCGTCCAGCGCTTCTGGCGGCAGGAACGCGGGTGTGGCCGGCCGCGCAAGCAGGCGTTCGACCGTGTGTTCGACTTCGGCCCGGCCGCGTTCGGCGATCAGCCGCTGCAGGAAGCGCCACAGCACGCGTGCGTCGCCCAGCGCCCGGTGGCGCGTCTCGCCGTCGATATCAAAACGGGAGATGATCGCGTCGAGCGAATGCGGACCACGATCGGGGTAAAGCAGGCGCGACAGACGCACCGTACAAAGCGTCGGCGCGCGCCAGGTGAGCCCGCAACGTGAAAATTCCGCGCGCAGGAATCCGTAGTCGAAGCGCACGTTGTGCGCGACAAAAATGGCGTCGTGCAGGCGCGCCGCGAGTTCCGGTGCAAGGCTGGCGAACGGCGGCGCGGCACGCACCATCTCGTTGGTGATGCCGGTCAGCCATTGAATCTCGCCTGGGATCGGCACGCCGGGGTTGACCAGCGACGACCACTCGGTAACGCGCAGGTCCTCGCCGTCGGCTTCGACCGACACCACGCCAACCTCGGTCACGCGCTCGCGGGCGGGCGACGCACCGGTGGTTTCAAGGTCAACGAAACAAACGCGCGGAGCGAACACGGAGCAGAGGATAGCGCCCGGCTCGCAATGGCAAAGAGCTATTCAACCCGCTTGACGTTGTCGTCCGAGTTGCGATCGATACGTTTGTTGTACGGGTCGACGCCGGCGAACTTCGGTTCCTTGTCCACCGTCACGCTGACGCTCTGCTTGCCCGATTTGATCGGACGGCGTTCGAACAGCAGGATCGACTCCGCGTTGAAATCCTTCTTGCCTGGCTCACCGGTGAACACGCCGATGTCGAACGGCTCGTCCAGCGGCGCCTCGGTCTCCTTGCCCTTGCCATCGGCGTAGAGCTTGCGCGCTTCGATATCCAGCGTCACGTCGTAGCGCCCGTCAGCGCGTTTTACCGCGCGCGCTGCGGTGGTTTTCACGTCAACCAGCGTGATGCGCTCGAACAGATCGGTGATCAACCCATCGTTTTGCGGTCCGGCTTCCTCGCGCAGCAGGCGCAGGAAATCGAGCGACGATGGATACGGCGCCGGTTTGAATGCGTGCGCCGCAAGGAAACGCGCCAGCGCACGATTGACCTTCTCCTCGCCGACCACTTCTTTCAGCCAGTACATCACCAGCGCACCTTTCTGATAATGGATGTACGGCTGGTTCTCGACCCGCGCCAGCGGCAACTCTTCGACCACCTCGCCACCACGCGAGCGCAAATACCGGTCGAGCTCGTACTTCAGGAAACGCCGCATCTGCTCGCGGCCGTAGAGTTTCTCCATCACCAGCAGCGCCGAGTATTGCGCGAACGTTTCCGACAACATGGTCGCGCCCTGCTTGTCGGCGCCGATCACCTGGTGCGCCCACCACTGATGCCCCACCTCGTGCGCCGTCACGTACGTGACGAGATCGATCTTTTCCGGGTCGTGCGCGTCGACGATGAAGCCGATCGCCTCCGAGTACGGCATCGTGTTGGCGAATGCCTGGGCGAACGTCGCGTAAGCCGGAAACTCCAGCACCCGCGCCTGGTTGAACTGGTAAGGCGAAAACGCGGCGCTGTAGAGCTCGAGCGAAGTCTTCATCGCCGCCAGCATGCGATCGACGTTGTAAGGATGTTGCGGGTGGTAGTAGACCGCGAGATCCACCGGCCCGGCGGGCAGCTGGACGCGATCGGTCTTTACCGCGTAGCGCGCCGATTGCAGCGAGAAGAAGTGATGGATGGGCGCGTCGGTCACGAAACGCGCCGTGCGGCGCCCGTCCTTCTCGGTTTCCTCGAGCTTGCGTCCCGGAGCGACCAGCACCTGGTCGGCGTCGGAGGAAAGCGTGATCTCGGCGTTGACGAAGTCGCTGTCGTGACGCAGATAATGGTGCGCACTCGCGGCGTTGTCTTCCAGCTTCGCCATGCGCAGGTTTGGATCCAGACCGTACTTGCGGCGTTTGTTGCGATCCCTGAGCAGGCGGTCGCGGCCCATGCCAAGCACGGGCGTGATCTCTACGTTGTCGATGAACGTGCCGTTTTCGACGATGCGCGTGAGCGGCCGGCCATTCGGAAAACCGCGCTCTTCCAACGTGGTGGCAAAAACGAGCGAGCGTTTTTCGTTCACGCCCAATGGCGGGTCGAACTTGTAGACGCGGTAACCGAAGTCCTTGTATTCCTTCTGCTGGGTCGCGCCGTCGACCGTCAGCGCATCGATGCGCAGGCGCGGATCCCAGCGCACGTGCACTTCCGTCAGCTGCGCGCCGGTGTGATTTTCGATCGTGTAGCTGCCATGCGTCACCGCCCGCACCTGGCGCGGGAACAGATCGACGCTGAGCTTCACGTCGGTGATGGTCGGCGGTTCGATCTTTTCGAACGGCAGCAGCCGCTTTTCATAGTCGGCGAGCAACTTCTCTTCGTCGATGCTGGTCCGATACGTGTTGAGCACGTTCGTGTTGTAGTAGATCCAGGCTCCGCTGCCGACGAACACCAGGAGGGCGACAACGGCAGTGAACGCAGCCGCGCCGGTCAGGCGACCTGGCAGCCGTCGCAGGCGCGGTTGCAGGCCGAGTTCCGTGCCACGGCGCCACAGACCGTAGGTCAGCACGGCGGCCAGCAACGAAAAGGCGCTCCAATAGACCTGCAGCCACGCTTGTCCGATCCAGAAGCGACCGCTGCCGTTCATGTCTGAAAGCGGCACCGGCGGAGTTCCGAAGTCGTACAGATGATGTTCAAAGCCGTTGGCCGCAAGAACCAGCGTCACCGTGACATAGACCAGCATCACGGCCCAGCCGATGAACTTGTGCGGCACGATCGCCTGCACGAGTATCGAAAGCACCGCGAACTGGGCCAGCGCGATCAGCTGCGGCAGCAGGTGCCAGAGAAAATAGCGCCCGGGCTCGAAAACGAAGTAACCCTTGGTCGCCTGCACGAAGATCGCCACAATGATCGAGGCAACCAGCGTGGCTGCCAGCACCAGCATGATCGCGACGATCTTCGGCACGACGTGTGTCCAGTCGGGTGCCGGAGTCGCATCGACTATCTCATGCATGCGTCGTTGCCGGTCACGCCACACCAGTTCTCCGGCGTAATAGATCACGATCAGCAGCGGGAACAACGTGAACGAGCCTTGCAGCCGCTCGACCATGATGCGCGTGACCGGAAACAGGTCGGTGCCGAGGATCGAAGTCGCAAGGCGCAGTGCTACGTAGGAGTTGAGCACGCCGATGGCGAGCAGCACAAAAAAGGCCGGGCTGCGGAACACGAACGCCATGTCGAAGCGCGTCAGCGCCAGCAACTGGCGCCAACCGGTTCCCGGCCCGAACCGCGTCGTCAGCGGAACCGGCTCGACGGGGGCGGGCGCATCGCTCGCAATCGCTTGCGCCACCGCCTTCTTTTCGAGCTTGCTGCCGCGGACCTCGAAACGGAACAGCCGGTAGGCGACGCCGAGGAGGCCAAAAGAAATAGCGAACCACAGCGCGCGATTGGCCAGCAGCAGCCCCGCCATGGGCGGCAATTGCGTGTTGCGTTCGGTGGCGGTCCAGTACTTGGTCGCCAACCCCAACGCAACCAGGCCGTAGGGATCGAGCAGCGCGGAGACCGTATCCCACTGTGGGTCACGCAGTACGTTGCGGGCAACCCCCCAAGTCACGAGGAACACCACGGCTGCAACGTAACTCGCCATCATCGAGCGCGTGATCGTGGCGACTGCAAAGAACCCGGACGCCATCACCAGCATCGCGGGCAGCGCAAAGAAGAACAACGCGTAGGCGTAGTGCCAGAGCCGCAACGGCCCGAGGCGCTCCGAATCGAGCCACGGCATCAACGACCCGGACAACATGCCCAGGGCGACGGCGACGAGTACCAGGAAGGCGACCGTCGTGGCTCCCACGAAACGCCCGATCAGGAAGTCGCGCTTACGGACCGGAGTCGCGTGCAGGATCGGCGCAAAGCCGGTCTCGTCGTCGCGTACGACGACGTTGGCGACAAACGCCACCACGACGAACAGACCGAGCACCGTCATCGTGCCGATCGTCTGCATGATCGCGAACGGTGAATTGATGTTGACGTTGCCGCGCGCGCCGATCTGGATCTCGTCGAGAGTGACCGAACCGAAGCTGAAGAGAAAGAAGATCGCGCAGGCAACGATGAAGACGGGCGAACGCAACTGATAACGAAGCTCGAAAGCGGCTATCTTTCCCAGCATCGTGGCGCCCCGCTCAGGCTGGCATGGCGGCCGGTCGCCGCGTGTCGCTCAGCGTGGCGAAATAAACGTCTTCCAGCCCCGCTTCGACCGGTTCGAACCCGACGTCGGGCGCCTGATTGGCGACCACGTGCACGACCGTGCTGCCTTCCCGTAGCCGGGTCGAAATCACCTCGAATTTCGCGCGGTGTGCGGTCAGATCTTCCTTCGCGATTGCCTTGCGCCAGATGCGGCCGCGAATCGAGCTGATCAAGTCATGCGGCGCGCCGGTGCGCACGATGCGACCGCCCGCGATGATCGCCATCTGCGAGCACAGGTCCGCGACGTCGTCGACGATGTGCGTCGAGAGGATCACCACCACGTTCTGGCCAATCTCGGCCAGCAGGTTGTTGAAACGGTTGCGCTCCTCCGGATCGAGACCTGCGGTGGGTTCGTCGACGATGATGAGCTGTGGGTTGCCGATCAGCGCCTGGGCGATGCCGAAGCGCTGCCGCATACCGCCGGAAAAACCGGCGATCGGTTTCTTGCGCACGTCCCACAGGTTGACCTGCGTGAGCAGTGCCTCGATGGTGGCGCGTCGCTCGCGCGCGTTGCCGATGCCCTTCAGCACCGCAAGGTGGTCGAGCATGTCGAGCGCGCTGACGCGCGGATAAACGCCGAAGTCCTGCGGCAGATATCCCAGCATCCGGCGCAAGCGCTCCGGCTCG
>DASQAE010000497.1:0-7885 GCA_035635915.1 Burkholderiaceae bacterium
TGTTGCCCCCTTCGCGCTGCGCGCTGTCCCCCCAAGGGCGAGCGCCTTCGGAGCGGCCGTGCGGCGCTCATGTTGCCCCCTTCGCGCTGCGCGCTGTCCCCCCAAGGGGGAGCGAGCGCCTTCGGAGCGGCCGCGCGGCGCTCATGGTGCCCCCTTCGCGCTGCGCGCTGTCCCCCCAGGGGGGAGCGAGCGCCTTCGGAGCGGCCGGGCGGCGCTCATGCTTGCCGCCACCGCAGCCGCGCGAGCAGGGTCGCAAGCCCACCCGCAAGACCCTGCGGGAACGCCAGCACGAGCGCGAGGATCACGAACCCGAGCACCGCGCGCCAATAGTCGGTCGCGCGGATGATCGTGTCCTGCAGCCAGGTGAACGCCACAGCGCCGACGATCGGTCCCGCGAGCGACTGCACGCCACCTAGCAGCACCATGACGAGCGCGTCCACCGAGCGCCCGACCGAAATCGTTTCCGGCGAGATGGTGCCCTTTGCAAACGCGAACAAAGCACCTGCGAGACCGCAGAACCAGCCGGCAATCGCAAATGCGATCCAGTGCATCTTGACCACATTGATACCGGTCGCTTCGGCACGCAGCGGTGAATCGCGGCCGGCGCGCATCGCATATCCGAACGGAGCGAGCAGGATGCGCCTGAGCAGGAACAAGCTGCCGCCAACAAACGCAAGCGTCAGGTAAAAGTACGCCGTCTTCGAGGCAAACATCGTCGACGGCCAGACGCCGACCAGACCGTTGCTGCCGCCGGTCACCTCATCCCACTGGAACACGATTGACCAGACAATCTGCGCAAACGCGAGCGTCAGCATGGCGAGATAAACGCCCGACAGCCGCACTGCAAACCAGCCGAACAACGCGGCACCTGCAAGAGCCAGCAACGGCGCCAGAAGCAAGGCGAGCGGCATCGGCGCTGCCAGCCCTTTCAGCAACAGTGCCGCGCCATAAGCACCGAGCCCGAAGTAAGCGGCGTGACCGAACGAGGCCATGCCGCCGGGACCCATCACGAAATGCAGGCTCGCCGCGAACAGCACCGCAATCATGATGTCGATCATCAGCACCGAAACGTACGGATACGGCGCGGCGGCAAGCGGCAAGACCGCCAACGCGGCGAGCACGACCAGTACGCCACGCAACGCCATCGGCGTCATGGCCCGCAATGGCGCTTCGTTTGCCGCTGCGCCCCGCACGATGCCTTGTGCCTTGCCGAGCAGGCCCCACGGGCGCCAGATCAGCACCGCAGCCATCACCAGGAATTCGACGATGAGCGTCAGCTTGGAGAACGCGAAGTCGCTGCCTGCGATCTGCACCGTGCCGATGCCGTAGCAGATCGCCTTGATCTCGGCGATGAGCAGCGCCGCAAGGTAGGCACCCGGGATACTTCCCATCCCGCCGACCACCACGACGACGAACGCCTCACCGATCGCGATCAGGTCGAGGCCGAGATTGGCCGGCTCGCGCGGCAGTTGCAAAGCGCCGCCCAGCGCGGCCAAAGCGGATCCGAGCGCAAAGATGCCGGTAAAAAGCCACTTCTGGTTGACGCCGAGTGCACCAACCATCTCGCGATCCTGGGTTGCTGCCCGGATCAGGATGCCAAGGCGCGTCTTGCGCAACAGCAGCCACAGCAGCAACAGGACCAGCGGCCCGACGAACATGAGGAACACGTCGTAGCTCGGGATGCCACGTCCCAGGACTTGGATCGCTCCTTTCATGCCCGGTGCGCGCGGGCCGAGCAGATCTTCCGGCCCCCACAGGAACAACACCGCGTCGCGCAGCATCAGGACGACGGCAAAAGTCGCCAGCAGCTGGAACAGCTCGGGCGCGTGATAGACGCGTCGCAAGACGCCGATCTCCACCACCGCGCCAAGCACGCCGACCGCAATCGCTGCCAGCACGACCGCGCCCCAGAAACCAAGCACCGACGCACCGAGCGCGTTGACGAGTGAATACGCAACGTACAACCCGACCATGTACATCGAGCCGTGCGCAAAGTTGACGATGCGCGTGACGCCGAAGATCAGCGATAGGCCGACGGCGACCAGAAACAGCGAAGAGGCGCCTGCAAGGCCATTGAGCAGTTGGACGGCGAGGCTGGAGATCACGGCGATCGTGTTGCCGCAGGGACTGGAAATCGCGCCACCGTTGGCGCGATTTCCCGCCCCGGATCGAGAGGCTGCGACTGGTGGCCAAGACTCAGTCGGCACCTCGCAGCTTGGCGACTTCGGCATCCGAGGGCAGCACGCTCGCGCCGTCGATGTAGCGGAACGTCTTCATTACCCCGCGGCCCTGGTTTACGGCCGTCACGCCGATGAAGGCGCCCATCGTTGATTGGTGATCCGACTTGCGATACGAAATCGGCCCGAACGGTGTCTCGTGCTGCAGGCCCTCGAACGCCGCAATCATTTTTTCCGTGTCGGTGCTGCCTGCCTTCTTGATCGCGGCGGCAATCGACAGCACGGTCGAATAACCGACCACGGAGCCGAGGCGCGGGTACTCCTTGTACCTGGCCTGGTACGCACGCAGGAACGTGTCGTGATCCCTGGTCTGGATGCTGTACCACGGATAACCCGTCACCCACCAGCCTTCGGGCGCTTCTTCCTTCAGCGGATCGAGGTATTCGGGCTCACCGGAGAGCATCGAGAAGACCGCACGGTCCTTGAACACGCCGCGCGTGTTGCCTTCGCGCACGAACTTGGCGAAGTCCGCGCCGAACGTGACGTTGAAGATCGCGTCCGGTTTGGCATCGGCGATGGCTTGCACCACAGCGCCCGCGTCGATGCGGCCCAGCGCCGGCGCCTGCTCGGCGACGAACTCGACGTCGGGCTGTGCGGCCTTGAGAAGCTGCTTGAACGTCGAGACCGCCGATTGACCGTACTCGTAGTTCGGATACACAACAGCCCAGCGTTTTTTCTTGAGCTTCACGGCCTCGGGCACCAGCATCGCGGCCTGCATGTACGTCGAGGGACGCAACCGGAAGGTGTAGCGATTGCCGTTCTGCCAGGTGATCTTGTCGGTCAGCGGTTCGGCCGCGACAAAAAGAACCTTGCGTTGTTTGGCGAAATCGGTGACCGCGAGGCCGATGTTGGACAGGAAGGTGCCGAAAATCAGCGTGGCGCCCTCGCGTGAGACCAATTCCTCCGCCACCCGCACCGCATCGCCCGGATTGCCGTTGTCGTCGCGCGAAACCACCTCGAGTTTCTTGCCGAGCACACCGCCGGATGCGTTCACCTGCTCGACCGCAAGCTCCCACCCTTTCTTATACGGCTCGAGGAACGCCGGTTGCGCCTTGTAGCTGTTCAGCTCGCCGATCTTGATCGTCTGCGCGTGCGCCGCGCCGATCGTGGCCATGCCGGCAATCCCGATTGCCGCGGCCCACCGCTTCATTTGCATGATCATTCCTCCGTATTGATCCAGGTCCCGCTGCGAGATGCTGTTGCGATTCATGCCGCGCCTTCGACAAGCGCGCTAGCGCAAACCGTCCTCTCCCTTGATCTCATGCTTTTGCAGTCCGCCGACGCGTGCCAGCGGGCGACCGCTGTCGGTCACCGCGACCGCGACGACGATCTCGTTCGCCCGCGGTGCATCGGCCACGCGTGCTTCGATCGCATCAAAGTGGCTGCGCACGAACGCCGCGTCCTTGTGACCTAGCGGCACATCGATCGGCGTTCCGGGGCCGCCCATTTTTTTCGCCGATGGCACCAATGCAGCGCCCTTTTCGACCGCCTTGCGCAGCGGGGCGCCGAGTTTTGGATGCAGGATCGCGGCCGCATGCTCCAGCTCACCCGCTTCGCCGACGATTGCGGCCTTGCCATAACTTTCTGCCTGTGCGGGGCGAATGCCGAGCGCCTGGACGCAGGCACGCCCGAGCGTGCCACCCAGTTCGTCGCCGATCTCGATCAGGTCGTCGAGTTTTTCCGAATAACGCCCGGCATGCGGATTGGCGATCACCGCGATCGCCAACGCGCGCCGCGTCGCAGGTTTGACTTCGCGCCCCATTTCCTTGCGCGTCTCGTCCACGATCACGATCAGCTTGCGGATGTCCGCTGCCATCTTCAATCCACCTTTGCGTCGCGATTAGCGCAGTCCGTCTTCGCCCTTGATATCGCTGGCGCGCAGGCCGCCCACGCGCTCGTGCACGCGCGGTCCGGTGGTCATCACCAGCACCACGACCATCTCGTCGGCGCGCGGATGGCCGGGTACCCCGACTTCGATCGCATCGAAGTGGCTGCGCACGTAACTGGCGTTGATGTGCGTGACCGGCACGTCCAGACGCGCGCCCGGAGCACCGACCTTCTTCGTCGATGGCACGATCGCCTTCGCATTGCCGCCGGCTTTGCCGTTCTTCCACCCCAGTACCTCGCGCATGCCGTAACCACCGGGCACGTGCCACAAGGCACCATGTTCGAGTTCACCTGCGCTGCCGACGATCGCACCCTTGCCGTAACCCTCGATACCTTCCGGCGCCACGCCAATCGCCTCCAGCAAGCGCCGCGCCATGTCGACGCCAAGCGGGTTGAGCGCCTCCATCATCGGCAGGATGTTCGGCTCGTAACGACCGGCATAGGGATTGGCGATCACGGAGAGGATCGCACCACGCTGCTGCGGTTTTGCCGGTCGCGGCCCGAACTCGTGATAGATGGTCTCGACCTGGATCAAGGAGCGGCGTACGTCGATCATGGTATTTGCGCCAGCGCGGCAGCGGCGAAGTGGGGATTCAGCATACGCGTGCGACCCTGCAGCGTGAGCAGTGCCGCGTGGATCAGGCCACGCTCGGCGCAACGACGCGCGAAAGCGAGTCCGGAGTCGAGCGCGGTGTCGACCTCGCGCGACGGCAGCGGTGACACATCGACCGTGACCAGGCGCGAACCCAGATCGGTGTCATCGCGCAAACTGTCTGCGGGTGCACGTTCGATCGCCGGATGCGCCACGTTGACGTGATTTGCGATCATCGTCGCCGCCGCGTCCGCGGCGGCGGAATCGAGTGCCAGCACGGTCACGCTGTCGGCGATACCGAGCGAAAAACTCCGGCCGCGCCAACCGGACGTCGCAATGCCACGCACGGGGTTGCTTGCATCGATGCGCAACGTCGCATCGAATCCCTCCCCCGCTTGCGGGGGAGGTTTGCGGATGTCCGCCACCACACCGACATCGAAACACGCGCCGGCCGTCAGATGAAGCGCGATGTCGCCGCCGTTGTTGATGTAGGCGCGTTCGATGCCCGGCTTGCGCAGAGTGACGATCAAGTGATCCGCAACCGCACCTGCGACCGCCGCCATCGGCGTGATGAAAAGGTCGAAGTCCGATCCAAACGGGGCACACGCGCGCGCCATGCGTACTGCCACTGGTCCTTGAAGTCGCAGCGCCGGCGTCCACGCAGAGCGCAGCCCTTTCAGTTCTTCGACCAGCCGTGGCAGGACCTCAGTGAACGCCAGCCAGCAGTCTTCGATTGCGGCCGCAAGCGCACGAATTTCACCTTCGAGACCGATCACCAGGTCGATCGGCCCGTGCTGGAAGTGCCAACGCCCGTCGGGCCAGCGCGCGCGAATCGGGCCCTGTCCGATCATCGCGCACCTTCGATGGCCGCGAGCGGCCATGGATTGCCGTCGCTCCAATCGACAACCCGATGCCGCTCGTGTGCGAGCACATCCTCGATCGAGCGCACGCGCTCAATGTGACCGCCTAACGCGGCGTAGACGTCGCGGCGCATGGTGAACTCGATCGGCGCCACGATCGCCGGCGTCGGGACCATGCCGAACGAATTCGCCGGCATCTTGGCGACGTCAACCATCACCGTGATACCGCCCCCTGGCCAGACGTATGCCGGCGCGCCGCCGAGGGTCACGCGAGTCAGCAAATCCTTGATCGACCGTGTCAACAGCACCGGGTTTTCGGTTACGCCGGCGCGCAGGCTTCCGCCCGCGCCGGCAAGGAACAGCACCGTCGCCAACGCTGGCTCACAGTTTTCGCCGATCCGGTCGACCACCTTGCGCACGGGCTCGGGTATCGGCGCAATCCGAGGGACAAGTTGCGCGTCGAGCACGTAGTACTGCGCGTGTTCGCCCGTCGTGGAGACCATCAGCAGGCGCAGACCGGGCCAGGCCACGCGCGCGTCCCAGCTCTCGATGATCGTCAACGGATCGGTGATGTCGGTGCCGCCCCACCCGGTACCGGGATTGGCAACCTGGAAATAGCGGCCCGGGGTGGATTTGCGCCCGCGCATGCGGATCCCTGTTGGCGGCATGTCCAGGCACTTGCCAGCTTGATGTTCACTCAGCACGCCCGTGATGTGATCGTCAACCACCACGACTTCGTCGATCTGGCCGAACCATTGTTTGGCAAAGATGCCGATCGTCGCCGAGCCACAACCGACGCGCATGCGCGCTTCTTCGACGTCGTTGACGATCGGAGCCTTGCCCGGCTGGATCGTGAGTCGCGCTCCGCCTTCGATCTCGAGCGCGACCGGCGCGCAATTGCCGAGGGCGAGCATCAGGTCACACGTAACGCGACCCTCGCGCTTGGAGCCGCCCGTGAGGTGATGCACCCCGCCCAGGGAGAGAAATTGCGAGCCGTATTCGATGGTGGTGACGTGGCCGACCGCTTCGCCCGCGTGGCTCACCGTCGCCTGCTCGGGACCAAGGTAACGATCGGTGTCGATCTTCACCTTGAAACTGCAGTACGAGAAGATGCCTTCGGTGACGACGGTCACCATGTCGACGTTCTCGTGTTTGCTTGCGACGATGAACGGCGCCGGTTTGTAGTCCGGATAGGTGGTGCCACTGCCGACGCCCGAAACGAAAACCGGTGACGGGTTCAGCAGCTGACCGTCCCAGTTGCCATGCGCGGAGGCGATCACCTCGGTGCCCGGCGATCGCATCAGCACGATGGGGTCCATGCGCGTCAGCTTGCCGCCGACGTTGCCCCAACGATCGCACGCCCCCAGTCGCCCGTCGCTGATCTGGCACAACACCGGGCATGCATCGCACAGCACCTTGTTGGCCGCCATCTTCTCCGGCGCCTTTGCGGCTACGACGACGGGCGCAGCACCACCACTTTCAGGCTGCACAAGATCGAACTGCTCGCCGAGTGCGTTGGCGCCGACGCGTTCGCTCATTTACTTTCTCTTTCCTTCGCGCGCAGCAGTGCGCGCAGCCGATCCGGCGTCGCGGGTGCGTGGTTCGGTCGCACGCCGCACGCGTGATAGATGGCATTGAAGATCGCCGGTGCGGTCGCAATCAAGGCCGGTTCACCCACGCCCTTGGCGCCGAACGGCC
Organism: Burkholderiaceae bacterium; assembly: GCA_035635915.1. Lineage (GTDB taxonomy): Bacteria > Pseudomonadota > Gammaproteobacteria > Burkholderiales > Burkholderiaceae_F > JAKANT01. The sequence goes on from DASQAE010000497.1 coordinate 7,275, forward strand.
CCAGCGGCTCGGGATCCTCGATCAGATGCACCACGATCGCAGGAACGTCGCCGGCAGTTGGTATCAGATAGTCATGCAGGTTGTCGGTGCGGCCGGCGTGATATTCCTCCATCAGCGCCATGCCGATTCCTTGCGCGATGCCGCCGTGGATCTGTCCTTCCACCTGGGTCGGATTGATCGATCGACCCACGTCGTGCGCGGCGTGTACCGCAAGGATTCGCACTGTGCCGAGGTCCAGATCGACTTCGACCTCGGCGAATTGCGCGCCGAAGCCGTAGGTCGCATACGGCACACCCTGCCCGTCGCCATCGAGCGGCACGGTGGCAGGGTTGAAGCGGCCTTCGCCGACCGCGACGTCGCCACGCTCATCCGCCATCAAGGTTGCGAGATCGATGCGATGTTCACCATTCGCGTCACGCGCGATCAACACGCCGTCGCCGAGCGCCAGCGTGGCCTCCGGTCCGGCTCCGGCGAGGATGAGCAACTTTTGTCGCAAATCAGCACCGGCCAGGCGCGCGGCGTTGCCAGACACAAACGTCTGGCGCGATGCCGAGCTTTTGCCCGCATCGAGCGTGAGATCGGTATCGGCCAGCACCTGGTCGATCAAAGCG